>PBMX01000036.1 GCA_002722935.1 Phycisphaerae bacterium
AGGTCCACCGGACCCGCCGCCACGCCGGTTGTTACCTTGTCCACCACCAGGCATGGACATCCGGGTCGCACGCGAAATTGCCTTTCGCATGGCTCGCCGACGACGCTCCGAGGGCTTTTCGAAGTACTGGCGGCGCTTCACATCCTTCGTCAGACCTTCCTTCTCACAGAGCTTCTTGAAGCGCCGGAGCATCTGGTTGACGGTTTCGCCCTGCCTGGATTTGATTCGAATAGCCATATGAAGTGCTTGATCCAACCTTGGGGTTCAAATGAGCCGCGTATTAGAGCGTTTTTGGGGTTCATCTGCAAGGGGGACCCCGGTCTAAACACCCCATTTGACCCTTACAATCGGGCATTTTGCCCTCAGGAGGCCAACAGGAGCCCGGGAAACCGGTCTTTGCTGCCCTACCATGCCATGAAGTCGCAACAGGAGCGTGATGCATGAAGGTCGTGATAGATACCTACAACGCATTGCACATCACGGGGATCCTTCCTCCCGAGCTTGCCGGGCTGGATGCCCCGGGGCTTGTCGATCTGATGGCTCGTGGGAGGTGGAGCCGGAACCAGGTCCTCCTGGTCTGTGACGGGGTACTCCCGAGGGGTCACAGGGACGTCCGGCGCGGGGGCATCGGGACGATCCATTCCGGGGCCGACAAGGAAGCCGATGACATCATCGAGGAGATCATCGAACGTACCGATGCCCCGCTGAGAATGCTCGTCATCAGTTCAGATCAGCGTGTCGTCCGTGCGGCAAAGCGACGCAGGTGTCGCACCATGTCCTCGGAGGCGTTTCTCCGGACACTCGTCCATGATCATGAGCGGGCACGGCATCAAGGGAAGCAACGGAGGGATGCCGCACGCCCGGCAGGCAAACTGAGTCGCAAGTCGGTGGACGAGTGGCGTACCCAGTTCGACATCGATGATGAAGACATGGCCGAGTTCACCCGGCTGGACAAGGAATCCCGGTCCCGGGCGAAGAAGATGAATGGCCCGCCTGCGAAACCGAAGCCGCCTCGGCAAACCACCTCGCCCACGCAACCTGATCCCCCGCTGCCCGATCACATCATCGAGGAAGCCATGCGCATGCTCGACGAAGATGTTTCCTGATCAAGGAAACAACAGCTGGACATCCCAGCCATCCGGACCCGCCGTGTACAGCACCCGATCATGCAGGCGAGCATCCCGCCCCTGCCAGAACTCGACCGTCTCCAGCCCGACCCTGTAGCCGAGCCAATGCGGAGGACGAGGTACATCCCCACCTTCGAAGCGTTGTTCCATCTCCCCGTAGGCCTGCCTGAAGGCCTCGCGAGAAGGACATGGCCTTGATTGCCGGCTCGCCCAGGCTCCCAACTGGCTCTCGCGCCTGCGCGTGGCGAAGTAGGCGTCGGCCTCGGCTTCATCGACGTGGGTGACTCCGCCCTCGATCCGGATCTGCCGCTCGAGTTCATCCCAGTGGAACAGCAGTGAAGCCCTGGGATTGTCGGCCAGTTCCACGCCCTTGCGACTTTCACTGTTCGTATAGAAGACGGCGCCGCGTGCATCGAATCCCTTCAACAGCACGATCCGCGCAGAGGGTCTTCCATCGGGCCCGGTCGTGGCTACCGTCATGGCATTCGGATTTGGAAGACGGGTCTGTTCCGCTGCTTCATGAAACCACGCCTCGCAGGCTGGTACCGGATCCGGAGGGGGATTCGTGAAGTCCATCATGCTCAGTGTCCTGGCGCTCCGGGCAGTTCGAACGTGGCCGCCGACTGCGTACTCCTGAAGTCGAGCAGCCGCTCCCTGATACCACTGTCTGACAATGCCAGGATCTCCGCTGAGAGAATCGCGGCGTTGACGGCTCCGGCGGAACCGACGGCCAGGGTTCCCACGGGAATACCCTTGGGCATCTGCGCCATCGAGAGCAGTGAATCCAGCCCCTCGGTCGACCACGCGTTCATCGGGCAGCCGAGAATCGGCAGATGAGTCAATGCGGCGGCGACTCCAGCAAGGTGCGCTGCACCGCCTGCGGCGCAGATGAGCACCTTCAGACCCCGGTCCTCGGCGGTCGAGCAGTATGCCTCGAGCCGTCGTGGGGCACGGTGCGCCGAGATGACATTGCATTCATGCGTGATGCCGAGCTTCTCGAGCGTCTGGGAAGTCTTCTCCATCGTCGGCCAGTCGGATGCGCTGCCCATCAGGACACCGACCATGGCCCCGTCCACTGTCACGAATTCACTCATCGAAATCTCCCATCAAGGTTGGAAAGGGCGGGATTCTAGCAGCAGGAGGTCTGGCTCGCTCCCGAACCACCGGTTGATGCCCCCCACCGTGCCGGTAGAATGCCCCTCCGGCCGACAGGCCCCCATGGGGATTGGTGTAACGGTAGCACGGCTGACTCTGAATCAGTTAGTCAAGGTTCGAATCCTTGATCCCCAGTTGGAAGCACAACCGGCCCGGGCGAACTCGCCCGGGCCGGTCGTGTTTTTCGATCAAAGGAGGGTCAGTTGCCGTCCGATTCATGGCCATGGGCCTCGCCCTGGTCATGCTGCTTCCCGTGTTCCTTCTCGGCCTTTTCACGGGCCGCCTTCATGGATGCCTCCTCCATCTCCATGAACATCTTGGCGATCCGTCCGACATCCGCGTGGATGCTCAGGAGCGTAGCCTCGTCCTTGGAACTCACGGCCATGTCGAGCATGGCCGGGGGGCCGGGTTCGAGTTGAATATTGCCCATCGACTGCGCCAAAACCGAATCCTTTTCGGCGCTGTTCATCATGCCGACCATGAACGACCTGTAGTCCATCGACATCCCCATCGCGATGTTGCCGTTGGTCACGCAGTTGATCCTCTTGGTGAAGGGTTGAGCCTTCGATGGCTGCGCAAGAGCATGCCGGGTTCTTCCGAGGTTCTCCGCACCTGCGACGACCGCCATCCAGTTGCCATTGCTGATGATCCGGAATATGAGGCCGTCGGCTCCACCATACATGCCCATGATGTCGGACATGTTCGGCCCACCTTCCATGCTGGAGGCCATGCCGGGAAATGCCTTCTTGAACTCCTCCTCCTTGAACTTGACCTTGAATGCACGGGCGGTTTCTCCACCGACGAGAACGCGCATGCGCTCCACCTCGAAACCCAGATTCGATGCATTGATCTTGGCGATGTAGTCGTCGACCATCGAGAAGGCCGAGTCACGGTCCCTGACCTTGAACACCTGGACGAGGTCCATGCCCTTCTCGTCGAACCCGACCGTCTGCCCGGCACCAAGTTCGATTTCATCGACCATCTTCAGCGCGTCATCGAACAGTTCTGAGACGCTGTCCATGCTGGCCTTGTTCTTTTCATCCGACACCATGGCGAGCCCGGACTTGAGAACCGAGTCCATGAGCCGCACGTACCACTTGAGGATCTGCTTGCTGACGATCATCTTCATCGGCAGTTTTCCTGCGAGCCTGCTCGCCAATGGAGACAGGTCCTGCCCGGCATCGACGACCCAGGATGGGTTGTTCGCGATGTACTCCAGAAGCAGATCGACCTCCGAATCCTCCATGTCGACTGCGATGTTCCAACGGCTGACCGCTTCGACGATGGTCTTGGCCGTTTCACCTCCGACGATGCCTGGAAGCGGTGAACCCGGGTCCTTCATCGCCGCTGCGAGCTGCGCTTCCATCTCGGTTCCATGGGTCCGTACAAGCGCCGCCTGGTCGAAGGCGAGACTGGCACTTCCCGGAATCATGTTCGAGGTGATCGAGGGAGCAGGTGCAGTCTCACTCCTGGGTTCATATCGAGGTCCACTCGTGGTGGCCAGCCAGTTCGTTCCCTCGATGAAGATGAGGGTCTGATCCTTGGACTTGGGCTTGACCGTGTCGGCGGTGGCCCCTTCCACCGCGAAGATGAATGTGACGATCGGATCATCCTCAAGAGTCTTCCCTGGAGACAGGGCGATGGCCGCAGGCTGATCTCCAAGGAACTTGGCCTTCGTTCGGACAGTCTGGGATAGAAGCGTCTGCGGTCCCATGAATGCCACCATGCCGGCGTATTGTGGATTCACGGAGGCAGCCAGTTTCGACAGTGATTGTGTCAACTCGGCCGTTGACTCGGTGTAGACGAAGAGAACTGCATCCTCCGGAATCAACCGCGAAACCTCGCTGGGCACGGCCGGAGCGGCCCCCAGGTCGGCCGCCGATGACCCTTGGACCACAAAGAGCAGAGCTGCAAGTGCAAGCATGAATCGAGTACAGGTTCTGAGAAGCATGGAGCCCTCCCCCTTGAGTTGGTCAAATACCGCTGGAAGCAGCGAAACGGGGCACTCTAGAAGGCCTGAGAAGCGGACGCAAGTGGTCGATCCCGGGCAATTGGCCAGTCATCAGTGGTTGATGTACCCTTCCCATTCGCCGAGTCGCTTGCCGAAGCAGGAGGCTCCTGGGGATCAGAGAGAAAGGATCCGAAAATGAGAACTTCATTCGCAGCAACGTGTGCCTGTGTTGCAAGCCTTGCGTTCTGCTCACTTGCAAATGCACAGAACGAGGGACGCCCAGGCTGGCCCGCCGGTCCTTCGAAGCAGTCCACGAACCAGAACGACGGACGTCCCGGGTGGAAGGCCGACAGTTCCAGTTTCGTCGACAAGCTCTATGCGACAACGGATGTCGGTCTCAACTGGGTACCGGATATCAAGTACGAGAACATCAGCATCGGAGCAGGTGGAGTGGTTGCAACCGGGGTTGGACTGGACCTGTCAACGAACCTGGGCATCCGGTGGGACTTCGGAATCGGACTCAGGTTGAATGACAACTTCAAGTTTCAATTGGAATCCGGCTACATCAACAACGAGATAGACACGCTCTCTGGAACAATGAATATTCCTGTAGCCGGTATTTCCGGCACCGGCAGTGCCAGGGACCTGGGACTTGCGGAAAGTGGTTCGATCAAGCAGATACCGGTGATAGCCGCTCTGATCTACGAGTTCAACCTCGGGGATGGTGATCGGATGGACAAGAGTGCCGGTGCATCCTGGCGGTTCCGCCCGTATGTCGGCGGCGGACTGGGCGCGGTCTACATCGACAGCAGCCAGAAACTGACCGACACTGGTTTCGAGTTGAACCTGGGAGGCAGTGACTGGGTCCTCGCCTACCAGGCAATGGTCGGTCTGGAATACGAGTTCGATGACAACTGGTTCTTGTCGATCGGCTATCGGTTCCTCGGCTTGGACGGAGCCGACTTTGGTGCACCAAAGATCAATGGAGTTTCGACGGCCCCGATGAGCAGCAACGTCCAGACTGAACACACGTACAACCACTCGCTGCAGTTCGGACTCCGCGTCGACTTCTGATCCGACCGGGACGATCTACTCTCGACTTGAAGCGGCGAAGGCTCCGGCCTTCGCCGCTTTTTCCTGCGCCTAGTCCTCGTCGTCGCGCAACTTGGCGAGCACGGAAAAATCCTCGATGGTCGTCATGTCCCCCGTCGATTCCTTTCCGGAGGCCACATCACGAAGCAGGCGACGCATGATCTTTCCGGAGCGTGTCTTGGGCAGCGCATCGGTGAACCGGATCATGTCCGGCTTGGCGATGGCACCGATCTCGCCCGCGACATGCTCACGCAGGTCGGCCTTCAACTCGTCACCGGCCTCGGCACCAGGACCGAGCGTGATGAATGCGGCTATGCCGGTTCCCTTGATCTCGTGGGGCATGCCGACCACGGCGGCCTCGACCACCGAGTCGTGGCTGACGAGCGCCGACTCGACTTCCATCGTGCCCAGGCGATGTCCGGAGACATTGATGACGTCGTCGACGCGTCCCATGATCCAGAAGTAGCCCCGGTCATCACGACGCGCACTGTCACCGGCGAAGTACATCCCCTCAACGGTCGAGAAGTAGGTGTCGATGAAACGCTGCCTGTCGCCATGGACACCACGGAGCATCGATGGCCATGGCTGGCGAATCGAGAGAAGTCCACCTGTATTCGGCGGCTTCTCGTTGCCCTGCTCATCGCAGACGATTGCATCGATGCCGAAGAAGGGCAGCGTGCAGGATCCGGGAACCGTCGGCGTTGCGGCAGGCATGGGAGTGATCATGTGCCCACCGGTCTCGGTCTGCCACCAGGTGTCGACAATCGGGCATCGTTCCTGCCCGATGACGCGGTGGTACCACATCCAGGCTTCAGGGTTGATGGGTTCACCGACCGTACCGAGGACCGCGAGCGAAGACAGATCGTGCTTCGCCGGGTGTTCATCGCCCCATTTCATGAAGGCACGAATCGCGGTCGGCGCCGTGTAGAACTGCGTCACCTTGTGGCGATCGACGATCGACCAGAATCGATCGGGTTCGGGGTGATTCGGCGCGCCCTCGTACATGAGGGTCGGGACCCTGTTGGCCATGATCCCGTAGATGATGTAGCTGTGACCGGTGATCCAGCCGACATCGGCCGTGCACCAGTACACCTGCCCCTCGTCTGGGCGGAGGTTGAAGGTGAACCTGCTCGTGAGCATCGTGTACACCATGTAGCCACCCGTGGAGTGCATGATCCCCTTGGGTTTCCCGGTCGAACCGGAGGTATAGAGCAGGAAGAGCATGTCCTCGCTGTCCATGTGCTCACATGGACACTCGGAATCCGCTTCTTCCATGAGGTCGTGCCACCAGTGGTCACGCGTGTCATCCCAGGCGATCTCGTTTTCGCATCGCTTGAAGACGATCGTCTTCTCGATGCACTTCGTCTTCGCTGCGGCCTCGTCGACATTGGCCTTCAGGGGTACCACCGAACCTCGTCGCCAGGCTCCGTCGCAGGTGATGACGACCCTGCTGTCCGCATCCTCCACGCGATCGACGATCGCCTGTGAAGAGAAGCCGCCGAAGATGACGGAATGCGGGGCGCCGATCCGTGCGCAGGCGAGGCAAGCTATGGCCAGTTCAGGCACCATGCCCATGTAGATGGTGACCACATCACCCTTGCCGACACCCAGCGATTTCAAGGCGTTGGCGCACCGTGACACCTTGTCCTGGATGTCCGAATAGGTCAGGTGCCGGATGTCTGGATCGTCGTTGTCCATCGGCTCGCCTTCCCAGACGATGGCCACCTCGTCGCCATGTCCCTCCTCGACGTGCCGATCGACGCAGTTGTAACAGGCGTTGATGGTGCCACCGACGAACCACCTGGCATCGGGAAGATTCCATTCGAGCACCGTGTCCCACTGCTTGAACCAGTGCAGGTTCGAAGCGACCGATTCCCAGAAGCCCGCCGGATCGGCGATGGACTTGGCGTGGAGATCCCGATAGGTCTCCATGGATTCGACCCAGGCCCCGCCCAACTGCTCCTGGAATCCGGCCGGTGGATCGAAGATCCGATCCTCGGTGAGGACCGATTGAATGTCGTTCTGCTCGCTCATGAACTGGCTCCCTTCGGCAAGGCCCTCAGGGTAGCCGATTGCAGGCAGGTTCTCAGCGTCTGCGCTTTCGACGAGCACCCGCACCCTGCTTCTTCAGGTCTGAACGCTTCGCGAATCGCTTCGGTCGGTCGATGATCCGCAGTTCAAGGTACCTGGCCCCGGGATTGACCAGCACGACCTGGGCGGTGACGGGGTCACCGATCGAAAGGATGGCCCCGCTGCGCTGGGCGACGATGCGGCCGGTTCCATGGATCTCGGTCCAGCGATCGGAGCGTTGATCCGACTGTCCACCGATGTCTCCCCACCTGACAGATCCCTCGACAAGGAGACGATCGAGAGAAATGAAGACACCCCCCCGGTTGAAACCCGTGACGACCCCGGGCAGCTCGTCGCCAAGGTGATGTTCCTCGAGGTAGCGCAGTGCGAAGTACTCCCTCAAGTCACGTTCCGCCGCGGTCGCTCGCTCCTCGGTCATGGAGCACTGGATGCCGATCGTCACGAGAAGTGATTCATCCAGCACACGTTCGTCATGAACCAGGTGATCGACGAGCTTCGACCTCCTTCGTCCTCCTCGAATCGCTCGTCCGTTGTCCGTCGCATCCAGCCAGGCATCGAGTGATCGATGTACCGTCAGGTCCGGGTAGCGACGGATGGGACTCGTGAAATGCGCGTACTGGTCCGATGCGAGCGCGTAATGACCCACCGGCGCCGGGCTGTAGGTGGCCTTCGTGAGGGACCTGAGAATGGCGAAGTGGACGGACCGGGCGGCATCGGTATCCCGCGTGGCGTCGAGAATCCGCTGGAGGTCACGATGAGTCGGGTGATCCGGAATCTTCACGCCCTGGCCGCTCACCATCGATCGAACCGTCTCGAGGTCGTCGAAGCTCGGCTCGGGATGAATCCGTCGAAGAATCGGGATATTCAGGTCATCGAACAGTCTGGCCACGGCCTCATTGGCTTCGACCATGAACATCTCGATGAGCGTATGCGTGAATGCGCCATCTTCAGGCCGGACATCCACGACTTCTCCTTCTTCACTGAAGACCAGCTCGGACTCCGGAAGTTCGAGCACGATCATCCCGTCCCGTTGTCTCCGTTTCCGCAGAATCCGGGCAAGCATGTCGGACCTGCGAAGAGCTTCGATGAGCTCCTGCTCGTAGACCGGCTCGCTTCGTGAATGGGTGGCGGCCTCATCGAGATCCCCATCGATGATCGACTGCGCCTCGAGATAGGTCAGTCTCTTCCGAGAACGGATGACCGTCCGCGCGAATCGCTGCCCGACGACGTTTCCCTTCGCGTCGTACCTGATGAAGGCCGACATCGTGTACCGGGGCACGCCCTCCTGGAGCGAACAGACCCCGTTGCTGAGAATTTCCGGCAACATGGGTATCACGTGACGAGGCAGGTAGACGCTGTTGCCTCTCGCGATCGCTTCCGTATCAAGCGGGCCACCTCCGGGAACGAACCGTGCCACGTCGGCGATGTGGACTCCGAGTGTCCACTCGTCGTCCTGCTCGTGGAACTCGACCGAGATGGCGTCGTCGAAATCCCTCGCATCGGGCGGATCGATCGTGAAGATGAACTCGTCGAGCAGTGATTCCCTGCCGGCCGGATCCCATGAATCACCGGGCTTGAAGTTCGCCGTCGCGGACCTGGCCTCTTCGATCGCGGCATCGCTGAACTCGGTCTGGAAGCCGCTTGCCACGATGACGGCTTCCGTCTCGACGTCGGGTTCTCCCGCGACTCCAAGCACCTTGGTGATTACCCCCTCCGCCACGTAGTCGCCTTCGGGCCAACTGGTCAACTCGAAGACGACCTTCGAGCCGTCTCCCGCACCGCGGGCATGAGGATCATGCACGAGGACATCCCCGTGGAGATTCCTGCCGTCGGGTTCGATCATCCAGTTGCCGCGTTTCTTCACGAGACGACCGGCGAATACCGTGTTCGCTCGCGTGAGGATCTCGTCGACCCGGCCCTGGGGCTGCTGGTTCCGTCCCCTGTGTCGACGCCGACCGGTGATGGATGCACGGACACGATCGCCGCCGAGCGCACCACCCGTGTTTCCCGCAGGGACGTAGAGATCGCCTTCCCGCGCGGCACGATCTGGAACGACGAAGCCGAATCCCCGACGGGTCAGCCGGAAGACGCCCTCGACCTGGTCTCCCATCGGGGGCAGGCTGACGCGACCGTCGTGACCCACGACGACCCGTTCATCACCGACGAGCTGCTCCAGTGCACGTTCAAGCCGATCACGTTCCGAGGGATCGAGCCTGAGCCGCCTGGCGAGTTCCTTCCTTGTTGGGGGAGCATCACCCATGGAAGCGACTTCCCGGATGATCTTCTCGACGAGGGCTGCGGGCATGCAGTTCCTTCCGGGGCTAGTCCTTCTTGGAAGCATCCCCGCCCGAAGACGAGGAGCTGCCCTTGGAATCACCCTTGCCTGGCTTGGATGCATCGGATGTCGTGGATGTGGAAGACGAATCCGATTCCCTGGACTTCCTGTCCGACTCGGCTGCCTTCTTGTATGAGTCGCTTCTGTAATCGGTCTCGTAGAACCCGGACCCCTTGAACAGGACGCCTGCGCCGGTGCCCACGAGCCTCTTCAAGGCATCCTTTCCGCATTCTGGACATGTCCGTTCATGCGGCGCGGACATCTGCTGGAACAGCTCGAATCGGTGTTCACAGGCTTCGCAGATGTAGTCGTAGGTCGGCATGGTGGTTCAGGTCGCGATGGACACCTTCGCGGGGCGAAGCACGTGCTCCCCGAGAACGAACCCGGTCTGGAGGACCTGGACGATTCGTCCCGACTCGACCTCGGATTCCTCGATATTCATCATCGCCTCATGTCGCATGGGGTCGAACTCATCACCGGCAGCGGGCTCGATCCGCTCGATTCCCTGATCTGACAGCACTTTCTCGAGTTCATCACCGGCGATACGTACGCCCTCGAGAATCTGCTCACCGCTCGTCGACGGGTCCTGGTCGAGCGCAAGCCGCAACTGGTCGAGGACCGGCAGGACCGAACGGTAGGCCTCGACCGACGCGATGCGCGTCATTCGCTGCTCCTGCTCAGCCGACCGCCTCTGGAAATTCTTGAAATCTGCAAGGGCACGCTGCCTTGATTCACTTGCTTCGACGACTTCCTGCAGCAACTGCTCTATGCATCGCCTGGATTCGTCGTTGCATGCATCCGACGCGAGGTGGGCCTCGATGTCCTCTGGAGTCATGGCTTCCGCCTCGATCGCTTCCACATCGACTCCTTCATCCACGACGGATTCCTGTTCAACGACCTCGTCGGTGAGCACCTGCTCGTCCGGCGTTTCGCCGACCGCATCGGAGTTGGTCTTCGGGTCTGTCATCATGGTCATTCGTTCCTTGCTCAACCGCGACCAGTCACGGCATCCTTGATTCGATTCCACAGCGAGGGACTTGATTCATCCATGTCCAGTGATTCCGTCTCAGCGTACTGTTCAAGCAGTTCACGCTGTTCCGCATCGAGCTTCCTCGGTACGACGAGGTGGATGATCGCAACGAGGTCGCCCCGTGAATTCGTTCGAAGGTCAGGAAGTCCTCCACCGGAGATCCTGAACAACGCCCCATGCTGGGTTCCAGCCGGCAGTTCCAGTGAATGAACCTCGCCTTCGCCGATGCCCGGTACCTCGACCGTGGATCCAAGCGCTAGTTGCGTGAAGACCGTCGGCAGCACCAGGAGCAGGTGGTTCCCGTCACGTTCGAACTGATCATGCTGCGAAACGCGCGTGACGACGTGCAGGTCTCCGCGATCACCCGATCCGGCGGGATCGGATTCCTGTGGAGGGGGCTCACCCTCCCCTGCGATCCGAACCGCCTGTCCATCGTGTATCCCGGCTGGAATCTTGACCTCGATGCGTCGATCCACCGGAATCCGGCCGGCCGCCTTGCAATCGCCGCACCGGTCGACGACCACGGATCCGCGTCCCTGGCAGTCGGGACATGCAGTCACCATTCGGAACATGCCTCCGAGTCCAGCCTGGGTCACCTGCCCGGATCCTTCGCATCGCGTGCAACGTGCCGGTTCCGTACCCGGCTTGGCGCCGTTCCCGCCACATGTCTCACAGACATCGAGCCTGGTGAAGGCCACTTCTCGCGTCGCCCCGGTCAGGACCTCCTCCATCGACAGTTCCACTTCGGTCTCGAGGTCGAATCCCCTGGTGCGGGCCCTTCTCCCACCGCCGGATCGTCGCCCTCCGAAGGCACCACCGAAGATGTCGTCGAACATCGAGAAGATGTCCTCGGGGTTCATCGACCTGAAGTCATGTCCGGGTCGTGAACGGAGGCCGTCACGTCCGAACTGGTCATAGGTGCGACGACGTTCCTCGTCCGAGAGTACCTCGTAGGCTTCGGCAGCCTCCTTGAAGGCGGTCTCGGCCGAAGGATCGTCCGGGTTCCTGTCCGGGTGGTACTTCATCGCCATGCGACGATACGCACGCTTGATCTCGTCCCCCGACGCCGTACGTTCGACGTTCAGGATCTCGTAGTAGCAGCGCGTCGTCGGCATGGTGCAATATCCTCAGGCCATCGTCCAGGATCGATCAGACGATGGCGTTCCGGATTGGATCCTCGTCGTCCTTGAGATCCGTGATGGCGACATCGGTCGTGAGCATGAGGCCTGCCACCGATGCGGCGTTTCGCAGGGCCGTGTACACCACCAGGGTCGGATCGATGATCCCTTCCTTCGTGAGGTCGCAGTACTCGCCTGTTCCCGCGTTGAAGCCGAAGGAGCCTTTTCCTTCACGGATCTTCTCGACGACGACATCACCATCCTCGCCGGCGTTCGATGCGATGTGCCAACTTGGAGAATCAAGAGCGTCTGCAAGAATCTCGTACCCGAGGCGTTCATCGCCCTCGATGTCCTTGGCGGCCTTGACGACCGCGTCCCTGGCACGGAGATAGGCGATGCCGCCACCTGGAACGTATCCGTCGCTGGCGGCGGCACGGCTCGCCGAGAGGGCGTCATCCACGCGGTCCTTGCGTTCCTTCATCTCGACCTCCGTCGAGCCGCCGACGCTGATGACGGCGACGCCGCTGGTCAGTTTCGCAAGTCGTTCCTGGAGCTTCTCGCGGTCATAGTCGCTGGTTGAACGCTCGATCTGCGCCCTGATCTGGGCAACGCGGGCATCCATGTCCTTCTTGGTGCCTCCACCACGCACGAGGGTGGTGCCATCCTTGTTGATGACGACCCGCTTGGCGGTACCGAGTTCGGCAAGTTCGACATCCTCGAGATTCCGCCCGAGATCCTCGGAGAAGAACTGGCCACCGGTCGTTGCGGCGATGTCGCCGAGCATGGCCTTCCGACGCTCTCCGAATCCAGGAGCCTTCACGGCACAGACATTGAGCACGCCTCGAAGCCTGTTGACCACCAGGGCGGCCAGGGCCTCGTTCTCCACGTCCTCGGCGATGATCAGCAGTGGACGACTTGCGGCCGCGGTCTTGTTCAGCAGCGGCAGCAGGTCTGCGAGCGTCGAGATCTTCTTCTCATGGATGAGGATGCAGGGATCCTCCATGACGCATTCGGCGGACTTCGGATCCGTCATGAAGTACGGACTCAGGTAGCCCTTGTCGAATGCCATGCCTTCGACGTACTCCACGGTCGTATCGGCCGTCTTGCCTTCCTCGATCTCGACGACGCCGTCTGCACCGACCGTGTCGAGCGCCTGCGAGATGAGCTCGCCGATCTCGGCATCGTGGTTGGATGAGACCGTCGCGATCTTGCGCAGATCATCGGACCCCTTGCACTTCTTGGTCATCGATTCGACATGACTGCATGCGACCTCGGCGGCGGCGGTCACGCCACGCTGTACTGCGACGGCGTTCGCTCCGGCACTGATGTGTCGAAGGCCTGCCTTGAAGATGCCGTTCGCGAGCACCGTGGCGGTCGTCGTTCCATCTCCGGCGATGTCCGCCGTCTTCTTCGCGACCTGGTGGACCATCTGGGCCCCCATGTTCTGGAAGGACTGCGGCAATTCAACCTCGCGGGATACGGAGACCCCGTCCTTGGTGACGGCCGGACCGCCATAGGATTTCGAGACGACGACATTCCTGCCGCTGGGCCCCATCGTGACAGCGACGGCCCGCGTCATCTTCTCGACGCCTTCCATGAACTCGTTTCTGGCCTCGTTGTCGAACTTCATCTGCTTGGTAGTCATGTCACTCTTCCCTGTTTCTTGAGCGATGTTCCGTATCAGGAGGCTGCGTGCGTCACTCGATGACGCCGAGCAGCTCACTTTCACGGATGATCAGGTGATTCTCGTTCTTGATCTCGACCTCGGTCCCGGCATACTTGCTGTAGACCACGACGTCGCCGTTCTTCACCGACGGTGAAACTCGCTCGCCGTTTTCAAGCAACCTGCCGGGGCCCATCGCGACGACGGTCCCACGCATGGGTTTCTCCTTGGCCGACTCGGGAAGGTAGATCCCGGATTCGGTCTTGTCCTCCGCCTCGAGCGGACGGACCAGGATTCGATCTTCAAGAGGTTTGACTGCCATTGTTCTTCTTCTCCGTGTGATGGAGCCGGTGGCTCCTTGAGGTTCGTGTTCTTCAGCGTGCAGCGGGTCAGAATCCCATTCCGGGCATTCCCATGCCGCCCATGCCACCCATGCCACCCATGCCGCCCATGCCGCCCATCGGGTCCATGCCACCACCATGGTGGTCA
>PBMX01000037.1 GCA_002722935.1 Phycisphaerae bacterium
GAGTCGTAGGGCATCGACCAGTCGATGGTCATGGCCTGGTCACCGCTTGCTGGATCCAGCCTCCGCAGATGACCAGGTCATCCTCGTAGCAGACGACGGCCTGCCCGGGGGCGACCGCATCCTGTGGTTCATCGAAACGAACCTCGATGTGATCCTCGTCGCACGCCCGCACCTGGGCGGGAACCGGCTGGGCGTTGTACCTGATCTTCGCGGTGCAGGGAGTGAACGCATCCCACGGATCCACGTGCCAATTCGTTTCACCGGCGATGCATCCTTCGGCTGCCAGTGATTCACGAGGACCGACGGTGATGGTGTTGCTGGCGGCATCCTTGTTCACGACGTAGAGCGGAAGGCCGATCGAGACCCCGATCCCGCGTCGCTGGCCGACCGTGAAGTGCTGGTGCCCATCATGGGTGCCCAGTTGGTTGCCCTCGACATCCTGGATGACACCTTCCTGCATGGCATCAGGGGTGGTGCGTTCGACGAGACCCGCGTAATCGTCATCCGGTACGAAGCAGATTTCCTGGGAGTCGGGCTTGTTGTACACGGGCAGTCCCATTTCCTGGGCCATCGACCTGATGTCATCCTTGGTGTAGTCGCCGATGGGGAGGAGCATTTCATCAAGTCGTTCCCTCGGGGCGCCGAAGAGCACGTAGCTCTGGTCCTTCCCGGGGTCGGCGGCCATCCGAAGGCGGGTGCCTCCGCTGGTCTCCACGATGCGGGCGTGATGTCCCGAGGCGACGTGCGAGGCGCCGATCTGCCTGGCGTATTCGTGCAGCTTTCCGAACTTCAGCCAGTCGTTGCAGCGGACGCAAGGATTCGGGGTCCGGCCGTCGTTGTACTCGGCGACGAAGTAGTCGATGATCCGCCCGAAGTCCTTCTTGAAGTTGCACACATAGAAGGGGACGTCGAGTCGGCCGGCGACACGCCGTGCATCGGCTGCATCGGTGATCGAGCAGCAGCCTCGATGTCCGATACGAAGCTCACCCGTGCCCGATGAGGCCGATTCGGCTTCGAGTTCATCTCCCGGGGTGCCCAGCCGCATGAAGCAGCCTACGATGTCCCAGCCGTCCCGCGCAAGCAGGGCGGCCGCCACGGAGGAGTCAACTCCTCCGGACATGGCTACGAGTACCTTTCGCTGGTGTTTCGTGCTGGACATGACCCATCAGTGTACTTGGTACAATGTCCATGTCGAAGCAATACAGGAGTCGATCCATGTCCTCAATCGCTGCCGGCACATCCATCGCAGATCTTCTCGGTGATGAAGCCGATTCGCTGCTGTCGCATACCGCCGTCCTGGACAAGAGCCACCTGCATCTTCCGGGTCCGGATGTCGTCTGCAGCAACTTCGGGAGTTCCGATCGGAATCCCCAGGTCATGCGATCGCTCCAGTCGCTCTACGGCCATGGACGCCTCGCCGGCACCGGCTACCTGTCCATCCTGCCCGTCGACCAGGGCATCGAGCATTCCGGGGGCGCGTCCTTCGCGAAGAACCCGATCTACTTCGACGGCGAGAACATCATCCGCCTGGCGGTCGAGGGCGGGTGCAATGCCGTCGCCACGACGTTCGGGGTGCTGGGTTCGGTCTCGCGGGCCTGGGCCCACAGGATTCCGTTCATCGTCAAGATCAACCACAACGAGCTCCTGACCAGTCCCAACAGCTACGACCAGGTTCCCTTCGGAACCGTGCACGAGGCATGGAACCTCGGGGCCGTCGCCGTCGGTGCCACGATCTACTTCGGTTCCGACGAGTCGCGCCGGCAGATCCAGGAGATCGCCGAGGCGTTCGCGCACGCCCATGAACTGGGCATGGCCACGATCCTGTGGTGCTACCTTCGGAACAACGACTTCAAGGTCGACGGTACGGACTACCACGCGGCCGCGGACCTGACCGGCCAGGCCAATCATCTGGGTGTCACGATCCAGGCCGACATCATCAAGCAGAAACTGGCGACCAACAATGGCGGATACATCGCCATGAACGACGGGGGTTCATTCGGGAAGTTCGATGACAGGATGTACGAGGAACTCGCTTCCGATCATCCCATCGACCTCTGCCGCTGGCAGGTCGCCAACTGCTACATGGGACGCATCGGTCTCATCAACTCCGGAGGCGCTTCCGGCGAGAATGATTTCGCTCAGGCAGTCCGGACCGCGGTGATCAACAAGCGTGCCGGTGGAAGCGGCCTCATCTCGGGTCGCAAGGCGTTCCAGCGACCGATGGAAGAAGGCGTTCAACTGCTCAACGCGATCCAGAACGTCTACCTCGACGAGTCGATCACGATCGCCTGAGGAAAACCAGTCGCATATTTCCCTCTATCTCCTTTGGCATGAACCATGGTTCGATACCATGTTCTTGGAGGGAAGCATGTTCAATGCGCGTCGAGCCTGTTGGCTGTTGACCATTGCAGCGGCAACGGTTGCCGGCTTTGTTCGTGCCGAATGCGTCAGTGTCGGACCGGACGTCGTTGTTCGTTTCTGGGATGCGTATTCATATGGTTCCGTCGGTGAAACGGCCGCGTTTTCATTCGGCACCGATGCCTGCAACATCGGCGATGAAGTGCTCGACTGGGTGGGGGACACCCCGGAGCACCCTGTCATCGCCTCGGCGATCTATCGGCTGCATGAGGGAACCTTCGAGCAGGTCGGAATGTCCTGGTTGAAACATGGGTGGGCTGCGGATCAGGCGGATCGCTGTGGGTGCGGCTGCATCCCGGCAGGGGACAACCAGCACCTGGGAGTCGGTTGCGCAGATGCGTACTCGGCCGTGACCAACGGCATTCAGCAGGTGATGGGACCGCGTGCAGAGGTCGATCCATACACGGGCCTGTTTCCATTTCCACCAACCGACTGGGGGGAGGGTGGTGACCAGGTATTTCGAAGGCTCCAGGTGCAGCATTCAGACCTGGAGTCCACTGGATCCGGGGGCGCCGGCCGGTACTTCGCTGAAGTCCAGTTCGTATCAGGCCATGATTCCTCGTATGGAAACCAGTTCAACAACTCCTCGTGGCAGGAAGTAACCATGTCGGGGTTCGATGGTGCATGGACGGTCTCACTCACTGAACCGATGGGTGGTTCCGTCGGAGAACCCGTGTTGAGAGCATGGGCTGAAGCCGTTCCTTCGGTGCGCATTACGGAGAGTCGTCCTGCGGGTGACGGATCGATCCTGCTCGGTGCCCTGGTGACACCCGCGTTCGAGGGATGGTATCGCTACGAGTACGCGATTCAGAACGTCAATGCTCACCGGGGCGTGGCGGCAGTTGAAGTCAGTCTTCCACTGGGCGCCCACGTCTTTGAAGTGGGTTTCCATGACATCGAGTACCACAGCGGGGAGGAGATCGACGGTACGGATTGGGAATCGACATTGTCGGATGACGCCCTCCGCTGGCATACCGAGCCATTCATCATCAATCCAGATGGAAATGGACTTCGATGGGGGACCACGTACAACTTCAGGTTCCTCTCGAATGTACCTCCCGTGGATGGATCGATGGTCCTGCAGCCGTTCCTTGAAGGAATCCTGGAAGCAGAACTCGTTTCCACGCGTGTTCCGAACAGTGCAGTCGATCCGTGCTCGCTGGCAGCATCGCCATGCCCGGCGGATGGGACCGGGGATGGGCAGGTGAACGTGGAAGATCTTCTTCTCCTGCTTCAATGGTGGGGGGCTTGCGGAGATGGAACGTATCGTCCGCCTGCAGATGCCGATGGAGACTGTTGTGTACAGGTCGAGGACCTGCTCATCGTCCTGTCTTCCTGGGACATGACCTGCGGGTTCGAAGGGGCCTGTTGTCTATCCGATGCGACATGTCTGACGACAAGTGCCGCTTCCTGTGATTCCCTCGGGGGAACCTGGAACGGCATCCTGACGGAGTGCTCCATCGTCGACTGCAGCATCCCGGTCGGTGCGTGCTGCAAGGAAGACGGCACGTGCACCGAAGACGTCACGGAAACGGCATGCTTGCTTCTCGGGGGTACATGGTGGGGCGGAGGTTCGACCTGCTTCTCAATCAACTGTGGAATACCGGTCGGGGCCGATGACTGCGAAGATGCACACCTTGTCGAGGATGGACTGTATTTCATCGACACGACGAAAGCCACGACCGATGGCCCGGATCATTCTGAATGCGAGACAGGAGGAGATGGAGGCCAGATTGGCAATGATCTCTGGCTTCGATACGAAGCAGTTGAGTCGGGCCAGTTGACGTTTTCCACATGCGAGGACGTTGGTGGATGGGCCAACTACGATACGGACCTGGCGATCTACGATGGAGTTGATTGCGGGAAACTCATCCTGCTGGGATGCAATGATGACGATCCGGAACATCCATGCGGCTCAGATCCAACATGGCAGAGTACGGTCGTCGTACCCGTGGAAGCAGGAAACATGTACCTGCTTCGCATCGGAGGATGGCAGGAAGGCAACGTCGGGAATGCCTGGGCACTTGTGGAACTCGAGTAGCCGCTGATCAACTCGCCAGAGCCGCGGCCCTGCGCTCGGGCTTGGCCATCTGCTCGGCTTCGATCCGCTGTCGTGCCTGCTCCTGTTCCGAGTAATCCTCGCCGAAGCGCACAAGTCTGAGGCTGTTGGCGATGACGATGACGTAGCCCAGCGCGTAGTAGAACGGGGCGAGCCAGAGGTTCAGGATGGTTCCCGTGGCGGCCAGTGCAAGCCCGACGACCGCGAGGATCAGCGACATCGAGATGTTCTGGCTGATGACGCGGCGTGTTCGCCGTGCAAGCTGCAGCAGGAAGGGCACATGGCGGAGATCGTCGTTCATCAGCGCGACGCCGGCCGAGTTGGTCGCGATGTCCGACCCCGACAGGCCCATGGCGACACCGACGTCGGCGGTGGCGAGAATCGGGCCGTCATTGATGCCGTCGCCGACCACGAGGGTGCGATGTCCCTTGCGGATGAGGTACTTGAGTTCTTCGTGCTTCTCCTCCGGGAGGCACTCGGCCTCGATCGCATCGACGCCGACGGCCTGGCCGACGCGCTTGGCGACGGAGAGGCGGTCACCCGTGAAGATGCAGATTCTCCTGCAGCCGAACTCGCGCATCTCCTCGACGGCTGGAATCGCATTCCGCCTGAGCTTGTCCTCGAGACCCACTGCGCCCAGGTAGGCGTTGTCCCGCATCACGTGGACACCGGACATGCCCGTGATCTTCTCCTCGACGGACTTGACCGCTTCGCCGATGCCGGGGTTCAGTTCGGCAAGCCATTCGCCACGACCGGCATGGACCGTTCCGCTGGACGTCCTGGCGATGACACCGCGTCCATGGAGTTCCTCGTAGGACTCGATGGAGGAGGGTTCGAGCCGGGCCTTGGCGGCCGTTTCCATGATCGATCGAGCAAGCGGGTGATTCGACGACTGTTCACCATCCGCTGCGGCCTGGAGCAGGGCGGCGCCGGGGACGTCTTCGGCCGGTGCGAGACGACTGACTTCGAAGTGGCCTGTCGTGAGGGTGCCCGTCTTGTCCATGACGACCGTATCGATGTCGGCCGCGGCCTCGAGGGTTCGCGTCTGCTTGATCATGATCCCGAGTCTCGCCGAGGCGGCGAATGCTGCGACCATGGCCGTCGGATGTGAAATCAGGAGACCGCCCGGGCAGGTGACGACCAGGACCGTGATGGCGCGGATCGACGCCTGGTCGCGGATCGCATCATCCATGCTTCGAGTGGTGAAGAACCAGACGAGCGCGGCGACCATGAGGACGACCCAGAAGTAGTAGGAGGCCAACTGCTCGATGAACTCCTGACGCTGCGTCTTCGTCGATTCGGCTTCTCGAATCAGGGCCTCGACCTTGCCGATGGTCGTTTCCCCCGCGACCGCCGTGACCTCCAGGTCGATCTGGCCGGTGAGGTTCGTCGTACCCGCGTAGACCTCGCTGCCGGTCGAGACCTCGATGGGGACGGCCTCACCCGTCAGGGATGCCTGGTTGATGTCGCTCTGGCCGGACTTGATGATGCCGTCGACGGGCAGGTTTTCACCCGGTCGAACCCGGACGATGTCGCCGAGTTTCAACTCATGCAGGTGGACCTCCCGCTCGCCGCCGTCGCTGGAGAGCAGACGTGCGATGTCGGGTGTCAGGTCGATGAGTTCACGGATGGCACGCTGCGCACCCCAGGCCGTCCTGCTCAGGATGAGATTCGCCATCCAGAGGAAGAGAGCGAGGAAGCCGGCTGCCAGGTACATCTCCGAAGACATGGCCGCGAGGACGGCCAGCGAGGCGAGGGCGTCGCTTGATGGCCTGCCGCGACTGATTTCGCTCCATGCACCCATGAGCAGCGGGATGACGAGGATGATTGCGCCGATGGCGGCCGGAAACTGGGAGACATCCCTGTCGGCGCCGAGCAGGCCTCCGATCCAGGACGCTGCCAGGAAGATGCCGCCACTCATCGCGATCAGGAGACGCCGTTCAAGCCCAGCTGCGCTGGGGCCCATCGAATCCAGTTCAGTGCCTGGATCAAGTGTTGCAGCATCAATACCAGTCGTATCCGCCATGTCGATCTCCATGGGCCCCGCGGGTGGAAGGGGAGGATTCTAGCACAGCCTTGCCCTCGACTCACCCCCCGGGATGCCGTGACGCAGCGTCCTGATGCTACGCCGGTTCCCGCCGGGATGTTCATGGAGGGGCCTGAATTGCAGCCCAAGGTCGCTTCGGGTCCAATGCCACTCCCAAGGAGAGGCATGCAGGACGATACCCGCCATCATGTAGCAATCATCGGAACCGGCCAGATGGGACTGGTCATGGCCGATGCCATGGCCTCCAGGGGGGTGAAGATCTCCATGTGGGGTCCTCGACCCGAGACGGTCGAGCGGCTTGCATCCAACCGTGCACTTCCGGATCGACTGCCGGGCGTCGAACTCGGGCCGTCGGTAGTCGTTTCACCTGATCCCGAGGAGGTTGTCGGCAGCGCGACGATCGTGTTGAACGCCATCCCGACGCAGTTCATCCGCTCCACGCTCGGGACTGTCCTCGAGCATGCACGACCGGGAGTCCCGATCGTCAGCACCGCAAAGGGCATCGAGAACGGTACGTTGTTGAGACCAAGTGAAGTGCTCGGTGAACTGGCCGAGGTTCGACTTGGACGCCCCTCCCCATGTGCCGTTCTGTCGGGTCCGACGATCGCCACCGAACTTGCAAGACGACTGCCGGCGGTACTGGTGTCGGCCTCGGACGATGAAGAACTCGCTGTTGCCGTGCAGGATCTCCTCGATGTGCCCTGGATACGGACCTACACGCTCGATGATCCCCTTGGAGTCGAGTTGGCGGGCGCAACGAAGAACGTCATCGCCCTCGCCGCCGGCATGGTTGACGGACTGGGCATCGGGGACAATGCGAAGTCGGCTCTCCTGGCTGGCGGCCTCGCGGAGATCGCCAGATTGGGTTCGGCGCTTGGTGCACGGCTCGAGACCTTCTTCGGAATCGCCGGGGTCGGTGATCTTGCAACGACCTGCTTCAGCCCGCACGGCCGCAACAGGACCTGTGGTGAAGCGATCGGGCGCGGTGAATCGCTGGAGGAGATCCAGGCACGCTCCACCGACGTGGTCGAAGGTGTCGCCACCACTCGTTCGGTGCTCGACCTGGCCGCTCGCGAAGGAGTGGACATGCCGATCACCACTGCGGTCGGTTCGATCCTGTTCGAAGGCACGTCCCCGGCCGATGCCATCGAGGAGTTGATGGACAGGGCGCTTCGACCCGAGGCGCTGCAGTAGTCAGTCCTCGTCGAAGCCCGACTTGATCAGTTCGATGAGCCGCTGGACGGCCTGCTCGGCATCATGTCCATCGGCCTTGATCTCGAGCTCGGTTCCCTCGGTCGCCGCCAGCATCATCAGTTGCATGATGGACTTGGCATCGACCGAATCATCCTGGTCAGTCCGGCGAACGGTGATGTCGCTGTCGAACCCCTGGGCTGTTTCCGCCAGGATCATCGCCGGGCGCGCATGCATGCCCAGTCGATTCGAGATCTTGACATGGGCGGACATCGCCATGGAGGGACTCCATCATCCTCGGGGGCTGGACACCTTCGATGAGTCCACCAGGTGGACCCGCTCCGGTGGTGGATCGGTCAGGTATTCAACTTGCTCGCATCGGCTTCGCCGAGAAGCGTCACGACGTCCTCGGTGGTGGTCGCCTGGAAGAGGAACTTGCGGAAGGTCTCCTGGCTGAGGTTGCCGAAGACCGCCTCCATGGCTTCCAGGTGTTCACTGGGCCTGTCCTCGGGACTCAGCAGCAGGAAGACGCTGTGGACCGGCTGGCCGTCCAGTGACTTGAAGTCCAGTCCTTCGCGACAGATTCCGATGGCGACGGCCATCTGCTCGACCTGCTCATGCTTGATGTGAGGAACCGCGACTCCATGTCCGAAGCCGGTCGAGCCTTTGTTCTCGCGCTTGATGATCGCTTTCTGGAAATCATCCCGTAGTTCGGACTTGACCTTTCCAGCCTTCACGAGCATGTCGAGCAGTTCGCCGATGGCGGCGTTTCGACTGTCGGAGGTCAGGTCGGTGTTGATTGCATCTTGAACGACGATATCAAGGAGATTCATGGTTTACTTCCACCCATCGGGGGATTGTGCTTGCTGTCTCGCAGCTTGCTCTTGTGGTCGGTGAGTTGCCTCGTGGCACGGTCAATACATAGGTCGATGCAGGCATAGAGGTCCGTGGATTCCGCTCGTGCGATGATCGGATCCGAATGCTCGATCGTCACGATGATCTCGATTTCATGGGAGTTCTTCGTCTTGTCGAGGATCAGTTCTATTGATTCTGTCCGGTCAAAATAGCGAGTAAGGCGATTCGCCTTCTTCAAGGCGTATTCCTCGATCGTCGGCGTCAGTTCGGTGTGTTTCGTACTGATGTTGATCTGCATGGGTCCAGGGCCTCAGGGCGTATCCCCACCGGTTGTCGTCGGGTCGGTTTCATCCTCTCCGGAACGTTCTTCGAGGACCGGGGCCCCCGGCTGCCGTTCGCTCGGGGGGCAGAGTACGCCGCCACTGACGGCGAAGCCGATGGCTTCCTCGACCGAAATCGGCAGTTCAATGATATCCGCCTGTGGGACCGTGATCGTGTACCCGGTGAAGGGAGTCGGGGAGGAGGGGATGAAGACGGTGACCGCATCCCCGGCCTTTCCCGCGATGGTCTGCATCGAGGTGCCGGTCTGGAAACCGACGGACCAGATTCCACGACGGGGGTATTCCGCAGCCACGACACGGCTGAACTGTGGTCCCTGGTCCTGGGAGAAGAGAAAGTCGACGACCTGCTTCACCCACGAATAGATCTTCTTCACGACCGGGATCGAACTGATGAGTCGTTCCAGATAGCGATAGACCAGTCGCCCGATGAAACCACCAACGAGCCGGCCGGCGATGAAGACGGCGATGATGGCGACGATGAGCCCGATGATGTGGATATACCAGTGGTCGTCCCACCAGGCCTGGACGTGCGCTTCCCGCCAGGTGTTGACCAGGGCGGCATCACTCGAAGAGTTGCCGGGGACGAGTCCGGCCTCTCGTCTCAGTGACTGCAGCTTGTCCTGCCCGGGTTCGAGGTCGGCGAACTTCGCCAGACCGGGCCAGACTTCCATCAGGCGGATGATGCACCACTGGATTCCCCTGTTGATCGGCTGGGCGATGGCGCCGTCAACCCATTGATACGCCTTCACCAGGAGCCAGAGAGTCAGGGCCGATGGGAGGACGACGGCGAGTCCGCGCACGAAAAATCGCTTGAAATGCCTGCTTGGGGTCCGGGGTTTCTTGTCGGTCGCCATGGTGGTCAAAGTTGCAGTTTGAACTGTCCTTCCTGGAACACATCGTAGCCTGCCGAGGAAGGCGGCGTCACGGAGGGGCAATCCTGACACGATCATCCGCCAGCGAGAGTCTTCCCTCGGCGAACATGGCGATGGCTTCGGGGAAGGCTTCGCACTCGAGCGCGAACACACGTTCGGCGAGGCGTTCGGCGTCGTCCCCGTCTTCGACGGGACAGGCCCGCTGGAGGATGATGGGTCCTTCGTCGTAGGCCTCGTTGACGAAATGGACGGTGCAGCCTGTCACGGGAACGCCTGCTTCCAGCACGGCGGCGTGTACATGGTCCCCGAACATGCCCTTCCCGCCGAATGCCGGGAGAAGCGCGGGGTGGATGTTCATGACTCGACCGTGCATCCAGTCGTCGATTCGAAGGTGCTTCAACCACCCGCAGAGGCACACGAGATCGTGACTGTCGGGATCGAGCAGATCGCTGGCGTGATCGCCGGATTCGGCGACCATGACATCGAACCCGCGATCACGAGCGCGTTCAACTCCCTTGCAGTCGGGTCGAGATGCGATCACCAGGTCGATGGATGCATCGAGCGCGCCGTCCTCGATCCGGTCCTGGATGTTCATCAGGGTTCGACCACCGCCGCTTATGCAGGCGGCGATGTGCAAAGTCGTGTTCACGTGTCTTCATCCCCGGGTTGGAGTGTGGCTTCGCTCGACCAGGGTATGGGTCTGCCTTCGGCACAGACGCTGACCATCGTCAGTTGTCCACGTGTCACCAGAGTCGTCTCGGCGGCGTTGTATCGATCGGCCCAGACCTCCACCTCGATCTCGATCGAGGTGGTTCCCAGCCGCATGGGTTTCGTATACAGCGACACCACGTCCCCGGTGTAGACCGGCTTGGTGAATTTCACGGCATCGAAGGCGACCGTCACCCACCTGTGGATCCCGTGCTGCCTCGCTTCGTCGAACCCCGCCTGGTCGATGAGGGAGAGGATCACGCCGCCGAAGATGGTTCCAAAGGCGTTCGTATCCTTGGGCATCATGTGTTGGCGGAGTGCGAGTCGTCCGTTGGGAGAGTCAGTCATGTTGGCCATCATCGGTCGTTGACGTGGAGTTCACAAGCCATCGGTGTTCCAGGTGCCACCTGGCCTTCAGCCGATCGTAAAAAGCAGCCATGGACACCTCGTCCATCGTGTCCAGGCGTCCATCGAGTTGAACCCAGTCGGGCCCCAGCCAGGCGATGAGCCTCAGTGACCTGATCCGTTCCGGTCGGGAGCCGGAAGCAGCCAGGTCCAGTCGTGGGCCGAGAAGCTCGATGTCACCGGCCATCATCCTGCAGGCGACGGGAAAGAGGGAATCGCCCTCCAACTGGTTGCGAAGCGCCCGGCGGGCGAACTCGTCGGCATCCTCGCCTCGCCACGGAGGTCCCACGACATCGATTGCGAGACGAATGACGGTTCGTACGCGTGCATCCTCTTCAAGGTGCATCGCCTGCTCGAGAATGGCGGGGTCGAGTCTTTCGTGAGCTGCAAGCAGGGCGCCTGCAATGCGCCGGTTATCTCCGCTGAGAACGTCTTGCTCGCCCTGTTGTGGATGTAGCGGTTCTCGATCCTCAAGCCAGGCCATGGCCATGTTCCGACGCAGGTCCGGGTCCGACTCAAGCGTTTGCTTCCGGACCTCTTCGAGCACGAGGTCCTCGATTCCCATCATCTCCTCATCACCGTCGACCGGGTGCATGGGCAGGGGGACGGGGCCACTGGCCTGCCAGTAGCGGTAGGGGCGGGCCCATGCATCGCGATCCATGGGAAGCATGTCGAGCACATCATCGAGCACGGGTCGAAATCCCGCCCACTCGACGAGGGCATGGAAGGCATGGCCGGCGACGACCTCGTCGGGATGCGCCAGGAGTGACCTGGCGGCCTGGATCATCACCTCGTTCGACATCGACATCGGGGCCGACCTCGTGATGTCGATCGCATCCTCGATGTCGAGCACGTGCGATCTCCATGTCAGCAGTTCAAGGTGTCGCTCGATCATCGGGATGGGCTGGTGGTCCCAGCCCCATCGACCCATTCGACGAAGTTGTTCCGCCCCATGAAGGAATGCATCTGGCCCGGCCAGTTCCAGTGACCGGTTGAGCTCGTCCAGGGGAAGGAGTTCGTTGCCGGATCGCCACCAGGCCCATGCGTCGTCCCGGGTTTCGAATCGTGCGGAGGCGACGCCTGAAACATGGTCTGGCTCGTTCAATCCAGGCAGGAGGAGCATGCCCAGGATGACTCCCAGCAGGAGTGAAGAGCATGCGGACATGATCATCGTCGAGCGTTTCACGATGCCTTCTTCACCTGCAGTGCATAGTGGACGAGGTTGCACAGCAGGGCCTTGGCGCTGCGAGTGGAATACCCGTGGATGCCCCAGGAGGGGCGATCAAGGAGAGCATGTGAGAGGTCCTCCCGGCTGAAGAAGATCCGCGGTGTTCCATCGATCGACATGCATCGCAACCTGGGACTGTTCGTCGCTTCGGCGAAGATTTCCGTGATCGAGAATGGTTGCCACGAGACCTCGGTGCAGTCGATGCCGCCTTCGAGACCGTCACCGGTCAGGACAGCCGTACTTCGTGCCGATCGGACAGGTTGTCCGAAGTGCTGCATGGCGTCCTGTTCAGCCCGGCTTGCGAAGATGCCGCCGTCTCCGCCCCCGGCGTGCTCGAACAGGACGACGCCTCCATCCCTCCGAACGAACTCGATGATGGCGTCCCAGGCATCGGCGTCGATCGAGGTGTCACTCGTGCCGCTGATGACGAGCAGGTCGGCCTCCGCTCCAAGATGCTCCTTCCTGATCATCCTCGAACGAACACTCGATGTCGTTCCACGACGCTCAAGTTCGAGGGTAAGCAGGGGAAGTGCACGCGGTTCCGCGTTCCAGTCGCCACCGTGCACGCCCTTGACGATTCGAGCCTGCACCTGCCGTGGAGTTCCGGGAGATTCGGGGATGGACACGTCAAGCCGCGGTGGAGTTCGCAGCATGCCGGATGCCCGGGCGTGGATGTTGGATAGCGTGGCCATGACGCCGGGGGAGGATCGATCAAGTGCCTGGAGACTGGCTGATGGATCGCCGCGAGGTACCAGAAAGATGCGTTCACGAACCCCTGTCCCCAGGGTCTCGACTGCGGGTTTCCGCCCGCTCACCGGATGAGGTTCCTTGAAGACCCAGTGCCGTGCATCCGTCTTCTTCCAGTCGATCCCGGGATGAAGCAGCGTTCCCAGATCCTGCACGGACCTGGTGAAGGATGCGTTCTTGCCTTCATTGACGCACAGGAGGGTGCCGCCGTGGTCGAGGTAGGTCCTGATCGCGTCGATCTCCTCGATCCGGGGCGGTCGCGGTGCTCGTTCACCTTCCTCGAGGATGCCCTCCGAACGGCGTTGCAGGTAGGCCCGTGCTTCGCCATCGAACCTGCGAATCTCCTTTTCATGTTCCTTGATGAAGGGCAGGGCCGTGTCGGATGCGATGTAGAGCACCGGCGCATCGAAGAACCCGGCGTGTTCTTCATCCAGTGGAACGACCTGCCAGTGAAGTCTCGTTTCATGTTCGTCGCTCATGTGCCTGCAGAGGTTGGCGACATCCCGAGGGCGATTGTTCCATCGCCATCCATCGACCTGCAGCTTGTTGATGGCGACCGGGGCGTTGCCACGACTCAGGAAGAGCAGGCCGAAGCACAACTCACGCACGGCGGAGGATCGACCTCCCGAACGGTATGTCGATTTCAGCGTCCAGGAACCATCATGATTCTCGTCGAGAAATCGATTCCGAATCGTCGCTGCACCTTCGCGAAACCAGTCCGATCCTCCGAGCCTCGTCAGGCCCTGCGCCAGCCCGACACGTTCGATGGCATAGAGCCAGTACATCGGGAAGCGCGAGCCCCGGCTGGTCGTACCCGGTGTCTGGATTGCATCGAAGTTCGACTCCAGCCAGGCCAGCCCACCCATGGCGGACCGCTCGCGGGGGCCGTTGGTGCGTTTCAGGGACACGGCGTCCTTGGCGTGCAGAAGTTCATCGGTGATGGCAAGGGTGACGAGTCCCGCGGCGGTCATGGAGCCGCTGGGTCCCGATTCATTCTTGTACGACCAGGAACCGTCCCGGTTCTGGCTTTGAAGGGTGGCTCCCTCGATGGCGGCCAGGAGTCCCGGTGGCACACTGTATCCACGCTTCGCCGCTTCCCAGAGGGCGAGGATTCCGAAATGACGAACACTCGGTGATGGTGAAGTGATGGTTCCCGACGGCCTGGCCTTGTAATCCCAACCCGCCGCCTGTTCATTGAACGAGTCGATGAGCCACTGTGCATCACGGCCGAGGTTGCGCTTGTACTGCTCCGGAAGAGATGACCACACCATGGCCCGCGTGGCGACTGCGTAGGTTCCGATCGGTTCGATCCGCTGGAGGTATGCCAGTGCGTCCCGTAGCCGCTCGTCCTGGTAGGACTCTCCGCCGGAGAGCAGTGCAAGGCATGCCAGTGCGGTGTATCCGCCGGTCTGCTGATTCGTACTTTCACCAGAGGGCATGGAGTCCGGATCCCAGTGCCCTTGCGGACCCTGGTGCTCGTAGAGGGCCTCGATGAAGATGTCCCGTGTCCGCTCGATGTCGTCGTGGGTCAGGTCGGCCGGGTCGATGGAGTCGGCTGCAGCGGACTGCAGCAGGGCCAGCAGCAGAAGGGTTGGAACCATCAGGCCGTTCATCGTGGAATCATCCTATCCTTCGCAGTCATGGAGCCAAGTCGAAGGACCCGAAATGCCTGAGCACGATGATCATCCCGACTACCTCGCACCCTACATCGAGGCGCTGGAAGCCAGCGGCCCCGGTTTCGATGCCACTCTCTGGGCAAGTCCCGAGGGACAGGTCCGACGCTTCGATGTGCTCATCGAGCTTGGCGGTATCGGGGCACACAGGATCCTGGACGTCGGGTGCGGCCCCGGGGACCTGGCCAGGCGGCTCATCGAGATGAAGGTGCCTTTCACGGAGTACATCGGGTTCGATGCACTCGAGGGCATGGTCGACCAGGCTGCCGCAGAAGAACTGCCGCGATGCCGCTACGAGGTGGTCGATGTGCTCGCCCATCCCGAACGGATGGCCCGGGTGGAGCCCGACTTCATACTTGTCTCGGGCACGCTGAATGCGATGCGGGAAGATCGTGCGATGGAACTGATGGACCATGCATTCGAGGCATCGTCCCGGGGACTCGTCTTCAACTTTCTCTCCAACAGGCCCCACCCGGACAGGAACACGTGCGTGTCGCCGGCCACCAGGTTCGACACGGTCGCCTGGCTTGACTGGGCGATGGAACGGACGCCCATGGTTCGTTTCAGCCAGTCCTACTACCAGGGGCACGATGCGACCATCGCGATGTTCAAGGATGTCGAATGAATCCCGCTCGTCTCCCGGTTGCCCACCGGGATCCTTGAACGTACGCTTCCGTCATGTCGACCTTGATCATCGAATGCAGTGACATGGCTCCTTCGAGCCGACTTGGCTCCGCGCTCCAGGATCATGGACATCGCCTAGATGTCCGAAGGATGCATCGTGGAGATCACCTCGACACCGATCCGGGCCGCTTCGACGCGGTGCTCTGCTTCGGTGGCCCTCAATCGGCGAATGACGATTCCCTTCCGTGGATCGAGAACGTCATCGAGTGTCTCAGCCGGGCCCATGCGTCCGGAGTTCCGGTCCTGGGCATCTGCCTCGGTTCCCAACTTCTGGCTCGCGCACTGGGTGGCAGCGTCGGGCCGATGCCGGACGGCCCGCGCGTCGGCTGGGCGGAAACGGAACTCACCCCGATTGGAAGGGAAGACCCGCTGCAGCGTGGCCTGCCGTGGCGGATGATGAACTTCCACTGGAACCGGGAGTGCGTCATCGACCTGCCCGATGAGGCACAGGTCCAGGCCACTGGACCCTCTTCGGAGATCCAGTGCTGGTCGCTGGGGACCCGGACCTACGGAATCCAGAACCATCCCGAAATCAACCGTGGCCAGGTCGATGCCTGGGCCGCGGATGACATGGAACTGCTCGATCAACTCGGGTTGACGGCACGGGAACTGGAAGAGGAGACCGACGAGCGGTTCGACGAGTTCACGCGACTCACCGATCGACTCCATGAATCGATCTGCCTGTTGTTGATGCCGCTCGACAGACGTACTCAGGTGGTGGCCCAGCTTCCCTGAGAAGGTGCGTCAGGTCGTGACCTTGATGGGTTCGGTGATCACCACGGGAACGGTCTTGCCGTCCATCACGACACGGAGCACGCGGGTGATGTTCTCGACGCTGATTCCGGCTTCGGCGAGTTGTTCATCCCTCGAGCCCTGGTAGATCCAATGCTCGGGCAGCCCCATTCTGGTGATGCCGCGGGTGTCGAGTCCCATGTCGTGGGCAGCGGCGATGACGGCGCTGCCGAACCCGCCTGTGACGGTGTGATCCTCGATCGTGATGATCGGAACGTTCCGCTCGATGAGTGAACGGATCAGATCCCGATCCACGGGCTTGGCGAAGCGAGCGTCGTAGACGTCGATCTTCGCATCGGCGCCGATGGCCTCGGCCGCCTCCACCCCGGAAAGCGCCATCACGCCGTACCCGAGCACCGCGGCGTCGGGAGTGTCGTGGACCTGGAGGGGTCGTGCCTTCCCGGGTTCGAAGGGGGGGCACTCCTCGGCGAAACGTTCACTCACGCTGTCCCTTGGATAGCGAACGCAGGAAAGTCCCTGCTCGTAGGTCCGCATGAACTCGAGGGAAGCCCTGAGGCTCGGTTCATCCATGGCGGCCATGAGGGTTGCACCCGGGAAGACCGAGAGAATGCTGACGTCGCAGAACCCGTGGTGGACGGCTCCATCGCCACCGACGAGCCCGGCCCGATCAAGACAGAGCCTGACCGGGAGCCCCTGGAGGGCGACCTCCTGGAAGGCCTGGTCGAAGGCCCGTTGCAGGAAGGTCGAGTACACGGCGAAGAAGGGCTTGAGTCCCGTCTTGGCCATGCCCGCCATCATGTCCATGGCGTGTGATTCGCAGATGCCCGTGTCCCAGCTTCGCTCGGGGAAGCGATCGAGGCATTGCTTGACGCCCGTGCCGTCAGGCATGGCCGCAGTGCAGACCGTCACGGATTGATCACGTTCCATCAGGTCGCACATGGCATCGGAGTAGGCAGCCGTGAAACTGCGACCTGAGGACTTCAACTCGACCCGGCATCCGTCGACACGGAACGGCTTCGGGGAGTGGAAGGTGGTCGCATCTCCCTCGCTGAACTCGTATCCCTTGCCCTTGACCGTATGCACGTGGAGGACCATCGGGTAGTGGAACTCGCGAACCTCGCAGAGCATGTCGACGAGGGTGGGGATGTCATGTCCATCGATCGGTCCGACCGTCAGGAGTCCGAACTTCTCGAACCAGTTGTCCTCGGTCACTGCTTCCTTCGCCATCTCGGAGAAACGATGCGACATGTCCCGAAGGGCTTCGCCACCCGGGATCGACTTGAAGAGGTCCTTGGCCGTTCGTTTCATGGAACGATAGGTTGAGTTGAGCCGGATGCGATCGAAGTACCCGGCAACGGCTCCCTGCGGCTTCGCGATGCTCATGCCGTTGTCGTTGAGCACCACGAGGAACTGTCGATCGAGCGTGCCTGCGTTGTTGAGGCCCTCCATGGCGACCCCGTTGACGATGCTTGCGTCACCGATGAGGGCGACGGTTCTCCGTCCATCGGGATTCTCAGCCGTGCAGGCATCTCCCTGGAGGAGGTCTCCACGGGCCATGCCGACCGCGGTCGAGATGGCCGTACCTGCATGTCCGACGGAGAAGAGGTCGAAGTTCGATTCGCGTGGTTCCGGGAAGCCGGCCATGCCACCTCGTTGTCGCAGCTTGTCGAGCAGGTGGGCCCTGCCGGTGAGGAGCTTGTGTGGATAGCACTGGTGCCCCACGTCGAAGAGGAGCCTGTCATGGCCGAAATCGAACACGTAGTGGAGGGCGATGGTGAGTTCCACCACGCCGAGATTCGGGGCAAGGTGGCCACCGGTCTGCTTCACCTGCTCGCAGATCGCCCAGCGAATTTCATCCGCCAGTACGGGGAGCTGGTCGACCGCAAGGGCCTTCAGGTCGGCCGGCGAATTGATGGTTGGAAGAAGTGTGAGTTCCACGCCGCAAATCCATGATCATGTGCCTGTCCCCCGCAGCCCCGCGGGCTCCGGAGGACATGGAAGTCTAGCCTATTTCGTTCGAATGGCCATGTATTGGCAGAGATCTTTGAGTGGATCTGCCGCATCGCCGATCGAGGCGAGCGACGTGAGGGCCTGTTCCTGCAAGTCCAGGACGACCTGTCTCGAGCGTTCAACCCCGAGGAGGCCGGGGTAGGTCAGTTTGCCCGAGGCCTCGTCCTTCCCGGTCGCCTTTCCGATGTGCTCGGCAGTCTGGGTGACATCGAGGAGATCATCGACGACCTGGAACATCAGCCCGACGGCTTCGCCGTAGGCCGTGAGTGCGTCGAGGGTCTCCCCGGAGGCATTGCCGCAGAAGGCGCCCATGCGGCAGGCGGCCCTGAGGAGGGCTCCGGTCTTGTTCCGGTGGACGAGACGAAGCTGGTCTTCAGGCGCAAGATCGACGGGCATGCCGCCGAGCGTATCGAAGACCTGCCCGATGACCATCGCCTTCGTCCCCTCGGCCAGTTCGCCTACGAGCATCGAGGCTGTTTCCTTCGAAGCGCCTCCACCGGTCAATGCCTGGAATGCAAGAGGCAGCATCAGGTCGCCGGCGAGAATGGCCATGGCTTCTCCGCTCTGGACATGGAGCGTGGGAGCTCCACGCCTGAGGAGGTCATTGTCCAGGGCCGGGAGATCGTCGTGAACGAGGCTGAAGCAGTGAACCAGTTCGAGGGCGGCAGCGGCATGCGTGGCGTCCTCGGCGGACCCGCCGCATGCTTCGCAGGAGAGAATCACCAGTGCTGGACGCAGTCGCTTGCCGCCTCCGAGAACTCCATGGCGTGTCGCCTCGAGGAGGTTCGGGGGAAGCTGGGCGTCCTCAAGGAGCCCTTCCAGTGCTCGCTCCACGAGGTCGGCCGTACGTGTGAAGAGTGATTCGTCCGTCATGGTCGGGTTCATGCTCATGGTTCGACACCAGTCATAGGAGGCGAAGGTTTCGTATCATACCCGCGATGCAACCCCTGATTGAAGGCATGAAACTGCTTCTGGAACGTGGTGGTCCGGTGATGATCCCACTGCTGGTTCTGAGTATCTGCAGTTGTGCGCTCATCTTCGAACGCATCATCTTCTGGATCTCGTTGAATGGTCGAAGCGGCCAGGCCCGGATCGAGACGATCAACAGGGCGCTGAGGGACGGAGACGCATCTCGTGCAAGGGGCATGATCGAATCGGATGGCACCCCGTACGGGCGTGTCACCCGTGCACTGCTCGAGGATGGGCCGACGGATGCGGTCGCTCTCGCCGCCGTCGATACGGTCAGGCCTCAGCTGGACAGGTACATGATCGCCCTGTCGACCATCATCACGGCTGCACCCCTGCTGGGCATCCTTGGAACGGTCATCGGGATCATCCAGTCGTTCCAGCTGCTGGGCTCGCAGTCGACCTTGACGGACCCGAGGGAAGTGGCCGGTGGAATCGCCGCGGCCCTGATCACCACGGCCTTCGGCCTGATCATCGCCCTCGTGACGCTCTTTCCCTACATGCTCTTCAAGAGCCAGTCGAACCGGGCGATCGGGCGACTTGAGACCATCATCGCATCGGCCCAGCACGGAATCGCCGTCAACGATTCGGATTGATTCGACGTGCCGTTGATGCCGGAGCCGTCAGTCGACATCATCTTCGTGCGTGAAGTCCCAGGCCTCGGTCTCGCCGATGCGCTTGGCATCGTCGATCCAGCGACGCTGGTCGGCGAGTGCTTCGTGTGACAGGCCCTCGGCATGTCCGTCGGGAAACCAGCAGGCGGCCTCACCCGTGTATCGACCGATCGGGGCGTGGGCTTCCTGCAGGACGACGAGGTCCCCGATGTCATCGAGTCCCCACATGTACTCGCCTGCAAGGATGCGCGGCTCGACCAGCCAGCTCCCGCGCAGTTGGTCGCTCGTGATCGGTTCGGCCATCTCCTCGGTGGCATGAAATGATGAACAGAATGCGACGACTTCGGTCGGTCGCTGGAGGCTCGAGATGCCCGTGATCACCAGGTTGGTCGTTGCACCGCTCTCGAGTTCGACGTTCGAGAATCTCAGCTGCGGCGTCTGGACGTGTGGATCCCACTTCGCCCACTGCCCACCGAGGTACCAGCCGTTGTAGCCGAAGCCCGGTGACAGGGCGACGTCCATGCCGGTTGCCTGGAAGTCCTCGACCGTCTGCTCCGTCGCGGGAAGATGACCGCGGATGATCGGCCAGGCGTAGTCGAGGTAGGGGAGGAGTTTCCAGGTCCAGTAGCCGGCGACGTTCTCGCTCGAGGCATCCCAGTCGGGAGCAGGAGGGATCTCCGTCAGGTCCGGGTAGACCTGGGCGCTGTCCTCCCGTTCCAGAGCGGCATGGTCCATCCAGCCGGGCACGATCGTGTCGCGATGGTTCTGGCTGTACATGAGCCATGCATTGCCCAGCTGGCGTATCCGGCTCAGTTCATCCGTCTTCAAGGAGGTCCTGTAGGCGGCACGAAGCCCGACCAGGATCAGCCCCATGAGGATGGCGACGATCGCGATGACCACGAGCAGTTCGACCAGGGTGAAGGCATGTCGTCTTGGCATTGCCTGAAGTGTACGTCGTCGGAGGGCTGCCGGATGCAGTTCTTCAGTTCCCCTCGATCGTGACCTGCTCCACCTGCCCGGCGGCGATCTTCTCGGCGCCGCTGCCGAGTTCCCCGATCGGGTCGGGGGGCACGATCTCGACCTTCTTCTCGCCGAGGGTCGCTTCGCCGTTGCGGACTCGGTCCTGGAAGCGACGGCACTCATCGAGCAGTGCATCGAGGATCTCCTCTTCCTTGACATTGGCCACGCGTTCACCCTGAACGTAGATGATCCCACGGCGATCGCCGGCGAAGACGGCGACATCGGCACCCTCGGCCTCGCCGGGTCCGTTTACGACGCAGCCCATCACCGCAACCTTGATGGGCAGTTCGATCTCGTTGGCGAGTTTCTTGCGTACTTCCTGGACGAGGGTGAACAGATCGACCTGGATGCGTCCGCAGGTGGGGCAGGCGATCAGTTCGGCGCCGCGCCGCGTACGAAGCCCCAGGGAATAGAGCATTTCAAGTCCGTCCTCCACCTCGTGGACGGGGTCGCTTGCATAGGAGATCCGGATCGTGTCACCGATGCCGTTGGCGAGCAGTGTGCCAAGGGCCACGACGCTCCGGATGGCGCCCGTCTCCTTCGGCCCGGCGTGCGTCACTCCCAGGTGCAGCGGGTAGTCGAAGCGGGCCGCGATCTCCGTGTAGATGTCGATGATGAGCCGAGCGTCCATCGACTTTGCGCTGATGCAGACGTCATGGAAGTCCTTGGCCTCGAAGATCTCCATGTACTCCTCGAGTTTCGCGATCATCAGTGCAAGCAGGTGCCCCTGTCGCCTGTCGGCGAAGAAGCGACCCAGTTCCTCGGCTCGCTGCTGCTTGTCCTTCCGCTCGATGATCGAACCCTCGTTGACGCCTACGCGGATGGGAATGCCCCGATCACGACAGGCATCGATGACGGCGTTCACCTGGTCCCGGTCGTTGATGTTGCCGGGATTGAGCCTGATCTTGTGAATGCCGGCTTCGACGGCTTCGATCGCACGTTTGTAGTGGAAGTGCACGTCGGCGACGATCGGCACCTTCGTCTGGGCGAGGATCTCCGGGAGTGCCTCCGTGTCCTTCTTCTGGGGCACGGCGACGCGGACGACGTCCGCCCCGGCCTCGGTCATGCGATTGATCTCCGCCACGCACTCGTCGATGTTCCAGGTGTAGCCCGAGGTCATGGTCTGCACGGAGACGCCGGCTCCGCCGCCCACGAGGACGCGGCCGGTGCGGTCGTCACCGATGCTGATCTGCCTGGTCTGCTTCCTGTCGAACATCACCTGATTGTAGGGCATGCAGTCGCTCAGGAGCCCGCATTCTCCGCTTCCTCAGGCGTGACGTCGGGGTGGATCTCGAGTTGATCGTCGTCATCGACGATGAGAAGGACATCAATCGGGGTTCCTTCCTCGATCACGCGTCCTTCGAGGTCCTTGATGATGACCTGGGGGTTCTCCTTCTCGTGCGAGGCCAGCGCATTCTCGAGTTCCTCCCGCTTGGCGTCCTCGAGTTCCGTCCACTTGCCTCGCCCCCTGCACTTTGGGAATCCCGAGCAGCCGAGCCACGGGCCACGTTTGCCGTTCCTGAGATTCAGGGTCTTGTCGCACTTGCTGCACGGGATGTCCGTCTCCAGGGGCGGGATCGATGGGTACTTGATGCCCTTCTTCTTGTCGAGATTCACGACCATTTTCACATCCGGGTAGTTCACGGAAGCGAGGAAGGGGCCGAAGCGTCCACTTCGAAGAACCATCGGCGAGCCGTCCTCCGGGCACTGGACGTTCACGCGCTGGATCAACATGGGCTTGCCGTTGCGATCCACCGTGGCGGCGAACTTGCAGTCCGGGTAGGAGGCGCAGGAGATGAAGCGTCCATTCTTGCCGAGTCGATACTCGGTCCGTGCGCCGCACTCGGGACACTTGTAGATGGCCGGTTCCGTTTCGGCCTTCGCATGGGTCATGTGCTCGTAGGCGTATTCAAGCGAGTCCGTGAACGGTCCGTAGAAGTCCTTGAGGACCTTGACCCAGTCACTTTCACCAGCGGCGATGCTGTCGAGGTCGGCTTCCATGAGCTTCGTGAACCCGATGTCCATCAGCGTCGGGAAGCCCTCGACAAGTTTGCCGGTGACGACTTCGCCGAGGAAGGTCGGGTGGAATGAGCGTTCGAGTTTCTCGACGTAGTTCCGCCGCTGGATGACGTCGATGATCGAGGCGTAGGTCGAAGGTCGACCGATCCCTTCCTTCTCGAGCTGCTTGACGAGGGCCGATTCGGAGAAGCGCGAAGGCGGCGAGGAGAATCGTTGCTCTGGATCGAGGGCGAAGGGAGCAAGTTCATCGCCTTCCTCGAGGCTCGGCAGGGTCTGTTCGTCCGATGCCGGGATGCCGCTTGCGCGATAGAAGCCGTCGAATGCGAGGACCCTCCCGTTGGCCTTGAAGACGGCGCCCGTATCGGTATCGCTCCGTGCGAGTCGAACTTCGGTGCGATCCCACTCGGCGGGCACCATCTGCCCGGAGACGAAGCGGCTCCAGATCAGCCTGTAGAGCTTGCGCAGGTCATCATCGAGTTTCTTCGGCAGTGAATCGGGATGACGGGTCGCATCGGTCGGACGGATCGCCTCGTGGGCTTCCTGGGCCGAGCGATTGGTCGAACTGTGGTGGACGGGTTTCTCAGGAAGGTATCGGTCGCCGTATTCCGACTTGATGTACTCACGGACCTGCTTGATCGCCTCGGGCGAGACATGCGTCGAGTCCGTTCTCATGTACGTGATGAGTCCGACCTGGCCCTCGCCTCGCACCGTGATGCCCTCGTAGAGTTTCTGGGCCGCTCGCATGGTTCTCGATGCGGTGAAGCCCAGAGCGCTCGCGGCCGCCGACTGGAGGGAACTCGTTATGAACGGCGCGCCCGGGCGAGACTTGGACCGTGTCTTCGTAATTCCATCGACCCGGTAGAGCGTCGAGGGGTCCGGTGTTCCGTACACGACGATCCGTCGACTTGCCGGTCCCTTGCCGGCGGGATCCTCAACGACTTCCGTCGACACGTCCGAGAGCCCGATGGCCTCCGCCATGCGCTCGATCCGCCCGATGTGTTCTGGTTCATCATGTCCGTCGGCCTGGAAGGCTTCGGCTCCGACCGACAGGTCGAACCGTGCTTCATCGAGTTCGACGAGGGAGGCCGCGAGACCGTTGTGTTCGCCCAGCCACCGGTTCCGCTCCTTCTTCGTGACCGGCTTGTCGTCTTCGCTCGTCTCGTGAAGGGATGCCCATGCGGTCTCCAGGTCTTCCCGCCTGGAGGGATCGACTGCGAAGAAGCCCTGGACCTCCCAGTGCTCGTCGGGAACATGGGCGCGGATGAGATTCTCCCGTTCAACGATCATCCTGACAGCGACCGACTGGACACGGCCGGCGCTGAGGCCGCCCGCCACTCGTTTCCAGAGAAGTGGCGACACCTGGTAGCCGACGATGCGATCGAGGATGCGGCGTGTCTGCTGCGCATTGACACGGTCCATGTCGATTGCATGCGGGTTGGCGAATGCCTGCTCGATCTGCGCCTTCGTGATCGCGTTGAACACGACACGCTTGGCGCTCGCTGGATCGATCTTCAATTCCTCGGCCAGGTGCCATGCGATGGCTTCGCCCTCGCGGTCGAGGTCCGTTGCGAACCAGACCTCGTCGGCGCCCTTGGCGAGTTTCTTCAGGTTTGCGATCACCTTCTTGCTGCCGGGGGACACGACGTAGGAGGGAGTGAAATCCTTCTCGATGTCCACGCCGGGAATCGGCTGGCCCTTGGCGCTCTTGGGCAGGTCACGCACATGGCCGACCGATGCCTCGACCACGTACTCCGGACCGAGGTACCGGTTGATGGTCTTGGCTTTCGCCGGTGATTCCACGATGACGAGCTGCTTGCCCATGATTCCTGCAGGTTCCTCGGTGGCTGCACCAGGGTGATCGGGGAGAGCCATGCCCTTGCAAACCCGGTCATTGGTGCATTTCACTGCCTGTCGAACGGCGTGTTTGTATCGACCTTGGGCAGGCTGTCAAGGAAAAATGATTTGAACCGGCCTGATCAATGGTGCATTCGAAGGGTCAGGAGGGGGGGCAGTCGGGGCTGGAATCAATGTATGCAAGTGCTTTATCAACAATGATTTCCGGCGAATCCACACCTGCTTCTACCCAGAGGCCCTCCCAGAAAAATCGAAATCTTCGCAACCAGGTCCTCTGTTGCTTGGCAAATCGTCGTGTCAGGATCTTGATTCGCTCGACGGCTTCCTCAAGGCTCCAGCCCTCCTCCAGGTGGGCGAGCAGTTGCTTGTAGCCCAGGGCTTCGCGAGCCTGGACACCGAAGGCACCTGTCTCGTGGAGGTTTCGGACCTCCTCGAGAAAGCCCGAGTCCATCATCCTGCCGACGCGAGCATTGATCCTGCGGTTGATGGCTTCAACGGGCCAGTCGAGGCCGATGATGATGGAATCGCGGGCCACCCCGGGCCCGGCCCACTGGACCTGGAGTTCACTGATGGGTCGTCCCGTCAGGCGGAAGACCTCGATGGCACGCACGGTGCGCCGGCGATCGTTGGGGTGTATTCGTTCGGCGGCCTCCGGATCAACCTGCTCCAGTTCCCGGCGGAGTGCCGCAGGGTCCAGTTCGGCAAGTTCGGCACGAAGAGATTCGTCCGGTTCCGGGCCCTCCATGAAACCACCGAGGCAGGCCTGGATATAGAGGTTGGTTCCACCGACGACGATCGGCCAGCGAGAATCCTTCTTGATCTGCGCAATGCATGGTCGTGCATGACCGAGCCAATCGTCGATCGTGAAGGCTTCGCCCGGATCGATGAGGTCGATGAGGTGATGCGGAGCGGCGGCCTGCTCCTCGCTGGTGGGTTTCGCCGTGCCGATGTCCATGCCACGGTAGACCTGCATCGAATCGGCGCAGCAGCACTCGCCTCCGCCTGGCAGTCGTCGAGCCAACTCGATGGAGAGTTCCGTCTTCCCACCCGCGGTCGGTCCCAGAATGAAGATGGTCGGTCTTGAAGTCATGGTCTTCGCCTGACGGGTACGATACCCCGATGTCGAGGCGATCCATTGATCAGGTCGAGGTCGAAGGCAGTCGAGTCCTTGTTCGGGTGGACTTCAATGTTCCACTTGGGGCTGATGGCGAGATTCTCGACGACCGCAGGATCCGCATGGCGATCCCGACGCTCAGGTCGGTTCTTGATCGTGGCGGAAGCCTCGTGCTCATGAGTCATCTCGGTCGTCCCCCCGGCACCGGCTATCAACCCGAGTTCAGCCTCGAACCGGTGGCGGCGAGACTCGGAGAACTCCTCAAGAACGTTCGGGTGGGATTCCCGGGAACGGACTGCACTGATGATGCGACCCGGGCCGCCGTTGAATCGATTCAGCCAGGAGATGTGATCGTCCTGGAAAACCTTCGGTTCCACGAAGGTGAGAAGTCGGGTGATCCCGTCTTCGCATCACGGCTTGCCGAGTACGGGGACATCTACGTCAATGACGCGTTCGGGACGGCACATCGAGATCACGCGTCCATGGTCGCGGTTCCCGAGGCGATGTCCGGGCGACCACGTGTCGCGGGGTTGCTGCTCCTGAAGGAACTGCATTTCCTCTCCGAGGCGATCGAACACGCCAGGTCGCCCTTCATCGCCGTGCTCGGTGGAGCAAAGGTGTCCGACAAGCTTGGCGCGATACGCAACCTGCTTCCACGCGTTGACGCGGTCATCATCGGTGGCGGCATGGCCTACACCTTTCTTCATGCCCAGGGAGTCGAGGTGGGCAACAGCCTCCTCGAGGAGGACATGATTCCGGAGGCACGGGCAGTGCTTGATGAAGCACGTGATTCGGATACACGGATCCTGCTGCCGGTGGACCATGCATGTGCCGCAGGGCTCGATGACGCTCAAGGCATGTCGATCGAGGTGGGGGACATACCACCTGGCCGCATGGGTCTGGACCTCGGCCCGGAATCGATCGCAGCGGCGGTGGAACTTCTGCTCGGGGGCGGGACGATCGTCTGGAACGGCCCCATGGGTGTTTTCGAGCGACCGCCGTTCGACGAAGGCACCAGGGCGGTTGGAATGGCCGCCGCCGAGGCGACGGATGGGGGTGCGACCTCGGTCATTGGTGGCGGAGAAACAGCTGCGGCGGTCGACCTTTTCGGCTTGGCCTCTCGAGTCAGCCACGTTTCGACCGGGGGTGGGGCCAGCCTGAGGATGCTCGAAGGCCGTTCATTCCACTCGGTCGATTTGCTCGATCAAGACTGATTTCGGAACAAATAGGCCACCATTGAGTCAAAGTGGGGGGTATGGAACTCCATTTCCAGCACCGAACACGCGACAACAGGGGTATGATGCCTGCTTCAAGGCTCTTGGGGAATCGCTCCCCGGGGCACTCAACCGAGAGGAATACGACATGACGATCCGGATTGGACTTCTGACCGCGGCACTGCTTTGTCTCTTCTGTACACCTGCTCATGCGCAGCGTGGGCAGTCACTGAAGATCGGGGATAACGCCCCGGGTCTTGCCATCGCCGAGTGGGTCAAGCACGCCAAGGGCCACCCGGAAGGTGACGTCAGTTTCGAAGAAGGAACCACCTACGTCGTCGAGTTCTGGGCCACCTGGTGCCCACCGTGTCGCAAGTCGATCCCACACCTGACCGAGATCCAGAACAAGTATGAGGCCGACGAGCTTCGGATCATCGGTGTAACGACCGAGGAATCCGACGTGGTCAATCGGTTCGTGAAGAAGCAGGGACGGCGGATGAACTACTCGGTCGCCATCGACAAGCGCAACGGCACCAGCCGGGCGTGGAGCCGGGCAGCCGGGCAGAACGGCATACCCCATGCGTTCATCGTCGGTCCCGAAGGAAAGATCCAGTTCATAGGACATCCCCTCTCCGACGAGTTCGAGGAGATTCTCGAAGAGGTCATGGGGGGGCGGTACAACCGGAAACTCATGATGCAGGCCCAGTCCCACATCGACGGGATCGAGAATGCACGCGAGTTGAAGAACTGGTCACAGTATGAACTGCTGACGCAGGAACTCATCGACCGCGATGCGAGGATCTTCTACAACTACATTCTTGATCGTTTCGAGGTGTTCCTTCTCAAACAGGAGGATGCACCCAAGGCGTACGCCTACGCCCAGGAAGTCATCGAGACCTATCCGGACGATCCCGAACTGCTCGGCTGGCTTGCTGAAAGGATCGCCGCAGCTCCGAACATTCCGGACGCGAAGCGGGATCTCGACATCGCACTCGAGGCGGCGAAGACCGCTCGCACGAACTCCGATCCGGATGACCCCAGGTACCTTGCCTTTGAAGCGACGGTTCGCTTCTGCCGAGGCGAGGTGACCGAGGCGGTCGACCTGCAGGAACGGGCCTTCTTCATGGCCTCGCCCCGTCGGAAGTCCCTGTACGAGCCGATGCTCCAGGAGTACAGGAGCAAGAGCAACGAGGTGGCCTCGAACGGCGGAGGCTGATTCAACCGGATCGAAGAACGTTGCACGGAGGCACGTTGCACCATGTCGATGACCGCTGCACGATCAATCACCGGGGTTCTGACCAAACCGCTCGTCGGTCCCTCCATCCTGTCCGCTGATTTCGCGTCGCTTGGCGACGAGTGCCAGGCCGTGGTGGATGCGGGTGCCGACCTGCTGCATCTGGATGTCATGGACGGGCATTTCGTGCCGAACCTGACCATGGGTCCAGCACTCTGCTCGAGCCTGCGGCAACGGCTTCCGGAGACGCTGCTTGACGTCCACCTGATGGTCACGAACCCGCTTGGATGCGTCGAACCCTTCGCTGCGGCCGGGGCCGATCACATCACCTTTCACATCGAGGCGGAGGACGACCCCGAAACGGTCATCAATGCGATCCATTCGGCGGGGATGACCGCGGGCATCGCGATCAACCCGCCGACCGAATGGACCGCCATCGAGCCGTACCTCGGTTCGGTCGAACTGGCCCTCGTGATGAGCGTCAACCCCGGTTTCTCAGGCCAATCCTTCATCCAAGAAGTGCTGATGAAGACAGCCGCCTTGCGTGAACGCTTGTCCGACGATCAGCGTCTCCAGATGGATGGGGGAGTGAACCTCGAGACGGCCGATGCTTGCAGAGAGGCAGGCTGTGATCTGCTTGTTGCGGCCTCCGCCATCTTCGGTACGACCGACTACGGGCCCGTCATCAGTTCTCTGAGGGGTTCCTGACCCGCTGATTTGAACTTCGACAGGCCTTCATGGGCCTGCAAAGGCGGTTGCCCGGCCATTCGATGGAAAAGATGCTGGACTCTGCCGCCATGTTGGGTCACCATGCCGCCCATCTCCGGGAGGGTCTGGTTTTTCAGGTCACCCCGTCAGCTCGGTCGATTGCAGGGAGGTCAGGCATGGCTGAGGCGAAACCACGAACCTGGAACGATGCCGATGCTGGTCACCCGACCGGCAGGAAGCCTGTTCCGGAAGGACTCTGGGTTCGTTGCCCCTCCTGCAGCGCGATCCTGTTCCGTCGTTCGCTCGAGAACAACCTGAATGTCTGCGCCGAATGTGATCATCATTTCCGGATTTCAGCCGGGGTCCGCGTGACCCAACTGGTCGACCCTGGAACATTCGTTCCGATGCACGAGGAACTCTGTTCCTCCGACCCGCTCGAGTTCGTCGACGTGAAGGCCTATCCAGATCGCATCGCTCAGGCGAGGAAGAAGACCGGTCACAACGATGCGATCCTGTGCGGTACGGCATTCATCAAGGGTCGAAAGGTGATCCTCGCATGCATGGACTTCACGTTCCTCGGTGGATCGATGGGCTCGGTCGTCGGTGAGAAGATCACGCGTGCGACCGAGGCTGCGGCCGAGGAAGACCTTCCGCTGATCATCGTCTCCGCATCGGGTGGAGCAAGGATGATGGAGTCCGGGTTGTCACTCATGCAGATGGCGAAGACGTCCGCGGCGCTGGCCCGGTTCGACGAGATGGGCGGTCTCTACATCTCCGTGCTGACCGACCCGACGACCGGTGGAGTCACCGCGAGTTTCTCCATGCTCGGTGATGTCATTCTCGCGGAGCGGGGCGCCTTGATCGGATTCGCCGGGCCGCGCGTCATCGAGCAGACCATTCGCCAGGAACTGCCCGAAGGATTCCAGAGGGCCGAGTTCCTCCAGGAGTGCGGTTTCGTCGATCGAGTCGTTCATCGCAAGGACCTCCGCAGCGAGGTATCGAGTCTGATCGACTATGCAGGGAAGTAGATCGACTGCATCGACCTGGGGACTGGCCGCAGCATCCGCCGCCTGTGCATGGGCGGCACTGGATTTCTGGCCGTTGTCGATCGTGAGCGTACTGCTCCTGGTCATGGCTGCTCGCGGGACCCCCGGGAAGCGGAGGGCCTTTCTCGCCACGTGGTGCGCCTACTTCCTCACATGGCTCTGGATCAACCACTGGATCATGGACGTGACCATGGCCGGCTGGCCGGTGCTGTCCGCCTATGTTGCGCTGTACCCGGCCCTGGCGGCCTGGATCCTCGGGGGCATCGAGCGTGACCGTGTCCTGTCGAGATGGCCCTCGGCGGTCACCGTACCGACCGTGTTCATCGGGCTCGAGTGCATCAGGGGACTGGTGATCTTCGATGGATATCCCTGGTACTTCATCGGGCATCCACTCATCGAAGCATCCGTGCTCGCCCAGCCAGCCGACATCATCGGGGTCTGGTGGGGAAGCCTCTTCGTCGGAGCGGTGGCCGGCCTCTGCGCCGATGTCCTTCGACCTGTTCATTCCCGCCGTCGTGCAAGCAGTCTCGTGGTCGGTGCTCTGCTGCTGTTCACCATTCCCTACGGCATGTGGCGACTGGGGCAGGAGGAAGTCTTCACACCGGGGCCGGGCATTCTTGCGATCCAGACAAACCTTCCGCAGGACAACAAGATCGGGTGGAGCGTCGAGTCGCAGTTCGAGGATGTTCCTTCCTTCATCGAGTTGACCCTCGATGCCTTCGAGGCGACCGGCGGAGCCGATCTGGTCGCATGGCCCGAGACGATGGTTCCGGGACTCGGGTTCGATCATGCCACCCGCGAGATCCTCGACGCCTATGGACCGGGTTTCGCCCACCTGCATCATTGGCCGAATCGAATCCACCAGGTATCGACCGTCATCGAACGCCCGCTTCTGGTCGGTTCGCCAACCTGGCTTGATCTCTCGCAGCAGGTGGATGAACGGGGTACATGGGTCGAAGCTCGAACGCGCTACAACAGCGCCGTGCTGGTCGAACCGGACGGGGAGGTACAACGCTACGACAAGGTCGTTCTGACTCCCTTCGGGGAGCGAATGCCCTACCTGGAGCACTGGCCCTGGCTCGAAGAACGCCTCCTGGCCATCGGTGCCGGTGGGATGGAGTTCAATCTCGATGCCAGTGATCAGCCCCAGGTGCTGACGATGGAGGTTCCAGGGGGGGTCATCGGGCTGGGTACCCCGATCTGCTTCGAGGACACCGTTCCCGGAGTGTGTCGGGACCTCGTGTACTCCGACGGGACGAAGCAGGCCATGCTCCTGATGAATCTCAGCAACGACGGATGGTTCGGGACGGATGATGCGGCCAGGAGGACGCATCTCCAGGTTGCTCGCTGGAGATGCATCGAGAACCGGGTTCCCATGATACGAGTCGTCAATACGGGTGAAACAAGCTGGACGGATTCGCTGGGCCGGATCCAGGCCATCACCCAGCCCCGGGTCTCCAGCTGGTTGCTCTGCGAACCGCGACTCGATGGACGGCGTACCATGTTCGGTACGATCTTCGGCAACATGATCGCATGGCTCGGGTTGATGTTGCTCTGCGGTCTTGTCACGTGGTGGTGCCTTTCAGGCCGATCGAACCGGGATGAGGGAGTCCTTGATGCAGGCGAGTAGACAACAGGTCTTCCGGTCGATCCTCGTGGCGAACCTGCTGTTGATCGGATGCAGCAACAGCAAGGATGACGCCAGGTGGAGCACGAGACAGGACTCGATCATCGAGGCCGACTCGACGCTCGCGAAGTCCAAGCAGCCCACCTTCGAAGTCCTCGACAGGAACCTGCACGGTTCGGCCGAGTCGCTGCTCCTGGAAGCCTCACGATCGGAAGATCCGTTGTTGCGTGCCAACGCCATCGAGGGACTGCAACCCTCGAAGGAGCATCTCGATGAAGTCGTCCGGTTCGGGCTGGTCGACGAGAACGAGGGGGTACGCTTCGTCGCCACGATGACGATCGGCCAGGAGAAGCTCTGCTCGTTGTCTCACCTGGTGCGGCCGATGCTGTCTGATCCGAGTACGTCGGTTCAGGCTGCTGCCATCTTCGCCCTTGCCCGTTGCGGGGAGGAACCCGATCTGAATCCACTGGCCTCGATGGTGCTCGGTTCGGATCCGACCGCCAAGGCAAACGCCTCCTACATCCTCGGTGAACTGGGGAATCCCTCCGCGATTCCACTCATTCGAAATGGAGTCGGAAGACACGAGGCTTCGCTCGAAGCTCCTCGTGCCCAGGCGATCGACCTGATCATGGCCGAGGCGATGGTCAAGCTCGGCGACGAGGAGGAACGACAGGTGATCCAGGCCGCACTGTTCGCTCCTCCCGAGCGGGCGGAACTCAGCGCCCTGGCCTGCCAGATGATCGGGGGGATGCGGGATCAATCGATGGCCATGAATTTGGAAACGATGGCCCTCGCGGAGGGCCCGAGGAAGCCCGGGCCGGAAATACAGCTTCTCGCCTCGGAAGCCCTCGCAAAGATCGATCCAGAGAGAGTCCCCACCGAGGTCGTGGTGGCCTATATATCGCATGAACGGCCTGAAATCCGCTCCCAGGCGGCCATGGTGCTTGGAAGCCTCGGTTCGACCTCTTTTTCAGCCCAACTCTCCACCCTCCTGCGTGACCAGGATCCACGGGTCCAGGTTGCTGCAGCAGCTGCCATATTGCGTTTAGGGGACTCTTCGGTTGCAAGAAGCCCTGATGAGGTATATTGACAGGTCCCTTTGAAGGGCTATAACGGTCGTTTCGCTGATTGGCAGCGGACATCCCCTGGTTCGGGGGTCAGGAAGAGTTCGAACCGGACAGAAACAGGCATCCTGCAATACGAGGCTGGATCGTGCATATTCTCACGAAGATCTTCATCGTCCTGGTCACAATGCTGGCCATATTCATGGTTCCCCTGGTCGTGGTTTCCGCGAAGAACCAGGAGTATTGGAAGACTCGATCCATCGATCTCGATGCTTCCCATCGTCTTGTGACTTCACAGTTGCAGGACGAGCGACAGGCTCACCAGTCGGAGCAGGCCCGGTTGAACCAGGAACTGCAGACCTACAGCCAGCGACTCTCCGAGTTGCAATCGAACATCGCCGCCTGCGAGAAGATGCGACTTGAAATCGAGTCCCAACTCCTGACGGCCAACCTCGCCATCGCCGAGCATGGCGCGACGAGCAGGACCATGCTCAAGAGCCTGCAGACGAACAGCGATCTGAATCGCGTCCTCGTCGAGGATCTTCAGAAACTTCGTGGGCGAGCCATTTCAGCCGAGCGTGAAAAACTCGAACTCGATGACGCGCTTCGCGAGCGAGACAGCCAGCTGCAGGTCGCTCTTGCAGCACGCCGCAAGCTGGAAGAGGAGCTCAAGGAAGTCCGAGATGAGCAGACGAATGCCATGCAGCGGATTTCCGAGTACGTCGCGAGGTTCGGTGCCCTTGAAGATTCGGGCATGACTCTCGACGAGGGCCTTGCTCCCGATCGGAACCTCGAGTCGACGATCCTCGACATCAGCCGCAGCGAAGACCAGACCCTGGTCGAAATCGATGCTGGTTCACGAGATGGCGTCAAGGAGGGCTGGATCCTGACCATCGGGCAGGATGGCACCTTCATCGGGAAGCTCCGGATCATCAGCGTCGACATCAATCGGTCCACCGGCATCCTCACCCTTGAGAACCCCGACCGCGGGCTCGCCCGGGTGGGCCATCGTGCCTATGCCTTGATGGGGCAGGACTGAGCCATGAGCCGATTCAATACACCATCAGTCCGGGAGGGTGGGGGCCTGAATGTCTATACGGGCCTTGCGGCGGTTGCCGCTCTGGCTCTCCTCGCCGGCTGCCTCTTCATGGTCTTCCACAACATCGAGTTCTCC
>PBMX01000038.1 GCA_002722935.1 Phycisphaerae bacterium
ATCCTGTTCATCGACGAACTGCACACCCTCGTCGGAGCCGGCGGCGCCGAAGGCGCCATCGACGCTTCGAACGTGCTGAAGCCCGCCCTCTCCCGTGGCGAGATCCAGTGCATCGGTGCCACCACGTTCGACGAGTACAGGAAGTACATCGAGAAGGACTCGGCCCTGGAACGTCGCTTCCAGTCGGTTGCGGTCGAACCTCCTTCACAGGAACAGACCATCGAGATCCTCAAGGGGCTTCGCGTCAAGTACGAGGAGCACCATCGGGTCAAGATCACCGACGAGGCGATCAAGGAAGCCGTCGAACTCTCGACCAGGTACATCCCCTCCCGGGTCCAGCCTGACAAGGCCCTCGACATCATCGATGAAGCCGGAGCACGGGTCCGACTCGGTTCCCTCACGAAGCCGCCCGACCTGGCGGACATCGAAGAGAAGATCGAATTGCTCGGTGTCGAGAAGGAAGCCGCGGTACGTGGCGCCGACTACGAGAAGGCGGCCGACCTTCGTGACCAGGCCGAGAAACTTCGCGCCGAGAAGGATCGTGTACAGAAGGAATGGCGCGACACCATGAGCGAGATCAGCGGCACGGTCGACGAGGAAGTCATCGCCGAGGTGGTCTCGAAGATCACCGGTGTCCCGCTGACTCGACTCGAGGAGGCGGAATCCGCCCGGTTGCTCCAACTGGAAGCGGAACTGCACCAGACGGTCATCAGCCAGGAGGAAGCCGTTTCACAGGTCTCCAAGGCGATTCGCAAGGCCCGCAGCGGCCTGAAGGATCCGAATCGTCCAATGGGTTCGTTCGTCTTCGTCGGTCCATCCGGCGTCGGCAAGACCCTGCTGGCCAAGGCTCTCGCGGAGTTCCTCTTCGGGGATCAGGACGCCATGGTCTATCTCGACATGTCCGAGTACATGGAGAAGCACACGGTTTCGCGCCTCGTCGGCGCGCCTCCTGGCTACGTCGGCTACGAGGAAGGTGGACAGCTCACCGAACAGATCCGTCGGAGGCCCTACGCGGTCGTCCTGCTCGACGAGGTCGAGAAGGCGCACCCGGACGTGTTCAACATGCTTCTCCAGATCATGGAGGAAGGTCGTCTCACGGATTCGTTCGGTCGCAAGATCGACTTCCGCAACACCATTCTCATCATGACTTCGAACATCGGCGCGGATCTCATCAAGGGCGGACAGTCCTTCGGGTTCGGAAAGCGCGAAGAGGTCCAGGACTACGACAGCATGAAGTCGTCGCTCATGTCCGAGATCGAGAAGTTCTTCCGTCCCGAGTTCATCAACCGCCTCGATGACACCGTCGTCTTCAGGCCGCTGGTCAAGGACGATCTCTACTCGATCATCGACATCGAGTTGAAGAAGGTCTGCGAACGCCTCAAGGCGAAGGGCATGGATCTGGAACTCGACCAGAAGGCCAAGGACTACCTCATCGAGATGGGATTCAACCCCGACTTCGGTGCACGACCACTGCGTCGCGCGATCAGCACCTACGTCGAGGATCCGCTCGCGGAGGCCCTGCTTGGCGGTGAATACGAACCGGGCGTGAAACTCCTCCTCACCCACGAGGAAGGCGCCGATCACCTGAAGTTCGACAGCACCGACATGCCCGCGGATACGGCTGAACCGAAGGAAGCCGAGGCGGCCACGGACTAGGAACGGGTTCCTCCCTACCTGATGGAGACGAGGACGAATTTTCCGTCCTCCCACCTGGTATCCAATTCGGTGAAGGTGAATCGGTGCCGGAGATGCTTCACGATCCGGAGCCGGATGATCTCGTCCTCGGCCTGGATGCGTTCCACCTCGTTGAGCCCCATCCCCATCTTCATCCTGGTCAGGGTGTCGGCGATGTCTCGCCTGTTGATCCGGAGGAACTCCAGGCAGGCCTCCTGACCTCCCCCCTCCGACTCGTACCACTCCTTCGTCTCGGTCGAGATCATCTCGTCCCAGAAGAGGGTGTACTCCTGTTCCTGGACGCAATCCAGCAGGAGCAGCAGGACGTGCTCTGGCATGATCGCGTTCAAGGAGATCGAACCGTCCGGCTGTTCCTCTCGCATCAGGAACGTCTTGCCCGTGTGGTCGGTGAAATTGTCGAGTTCGCGCGGCTCCTGGTGGATGAAACGCAACTCGGTGCCGTCATCCAGCACGGTGTCCCTGCCTCCCTGCATGTCCGCCATCCGTGAATAGAAGGAGGGCGTCTTCCTGTACATGACCCGCTTGGTTTCACAGGCCAGGGGCAGGACCAGCAGCAGGACCAGGATCGAGCGTTTCAATGGTCCGCCGCCCCACCGGCCGAGGGTTCCGGCAAGGTACGCTCCGGGATGCTGAATCCCGCCGACCAGAGCTGGCTGCTCGAGTCGCCCGCACGCTGGCTCGTCCACACCATCGTTTCACCGTCCTGCGTGAAGGCGGGCAGGCCATCGAAGCCCCGGGCGTTGGTCACGCGACGTACTCCTGTTCCATAGCGGACAGGCCTCCCTTCTCCACCGCCATCGGCATCCACGAGAAAGATCTCGTAGTTGTAGTGTCCGACTTCGCTGGTCGCGTAGACCAGGGCACGTCCGTCACGAACCCAGAAGGGGCACCAGTTCACGTGGTCGTTGTTCGTGATCTGGTACTCGCGATCGATCCCGGTGATCGATCCCGTCTCGTCGAACGAGAGATCGGCGACGAAGACCTGAAGATAGTCATCCCCCCTTCGATCCGATCGATAGGTGATGCGACGTCCATCGGGCGAGAAGAACGGGCCGCCGTCGTATCCCTTCGCATCGACCAGCACGTTCGTCTTCCCGGTGTGCAGGTCGAGCACCCAGAGATCACCGTCCCCGGTGGCCAGCGACGTATAGAGCAGGTGACGACCGTCCGGGCTGATCGATCCCTCCGCGAGGTACGCCTCGTCATCGGCCACGAGCGGCTCGAAGCCGGCCGACGTCCCATCGGCCATGGCAAGATCGACCGCGATGATGTTCATCTCCGGCGGGAACTGCCAGCGGTAGTCACGCGAATCCCGCTGGTAGCCCGGCGCGTCCTCCTGCATGGGTGCGGTCGTCGTCGTCGCGAACAGCACCCGGTCATTGCGACCCGGGTAGAACCAGCCACACGTGTTGGCCGAACCCTCGGGGCTGATGCATCGCGTGTGCTCGAGTCCCGTGACCCTCCCATCGGAATCCCGGACCACGTCCGAGACGTACATCCCGTAGTGGATCCCGGGCTCCTCTCCCTCGGGAGGAACCGGAACGGCCTGGAAGATCAAGCGGCTGCCGTCATCGGAGAAATACGATTCACCCGCCTTGTGGAACTCCGAGGCGAATGTCAGCTGGACAGGCTCCGTCAACATCGGCTCGGCCGAAGCGGACGCCGTATCCTCGGCCAGCAGCATGATGAACAGGGTCAACAGGATCGACATGGATGCTCCCAATCAAAGGCGAACAGCCTGCAGGTGCCCCGCAGGGATCCGACATGATAGGCTCCGGGAATGAACCAGACGAACGAGTCGCAGGGGCGGGCACCTCGAACACCCGCCCCGCCGGGGCTTCCTCCGGTGCTCTTCTCCGACAACCGGATCATCGTATTCATCAAGCCTCCCGGCCTGCTGTCCGTTCCAGGCATCGGACCGGAGAAGGCCGATTGCCTTGCCAGCCGGGCGGAGGACGCCTTCCCCGGCGCGAGGATCGTTCATCGACTGGATCGCGACACCTCCGGCGTGATCGTCATGGCCAGGGATGCGGATGCGCATCGGGAACTGAGTCGCCAATTCCAGGACCGCGAGGTCGACAAGCGTTACGAAGCCATCGTCGGAGGTCGCCTCGCGATCGATGACGGTGTGATCGATGCAGCCATGAGGAAGGACCTTGATCACCCACCCCGCCAGGTCATCGACAATGAACTCGGGCGCTCGGCCACCACGCACTTCAACGTCCTGTCTCGTGGATCGGACAGAACGCATGTCGAACTCCGCCCGGTGACTGGACGATCCCACCAGTTGAGACTCCACATGCAGAGCATCGGTCATCCCATTCTCGGTGACGATCTGTACGCACCCCCCGACCTCGTCGAAGCGAGTCCCCGGTTGATGCTGCATGCGACGATCCTGACGGTGAAGCATCCGGCGACGGGCGAGGACGTGACATTCCACGATCCCTGTCCGTTCGAGTGAGTGGATCAGGAAGTCGCGACGGGACCGGCATCACCGGACATGGAGTCGCCCGATTCTCCCCCGGCCGTCTCCGAAAGAAATCTCCCGATGGCCATGATCGGGAAGTAGAGGCGATAGAGGTGGTACCGGAGATAGAACACCTTCGGGAACCCGGTCCCGGTGAACCAGGGTTCGTTCCATGATCCTGCCGGATCCCCATCGGGATTCCGGACCGGATCCGATGCGGCATCCTCATCCAACTGGGTTTCCACAAGCCAGTTGATGGCACGCTGCACGCTCTCGTCGCGGGGGCCGTGCACGGCCTGCATCGTCATGGCGGCCCACGCCGTCTGTGATGCCGTCGAGGGTCCGATGCCCTTCGTTCCCGGATCGAGGTATGAATCGGGAGATTCACCGAAGGATCCATCCTCCTGCTGCACGCTGCGCAACCAGTCGGCGGCGGACTGCACCCAGTCCTCGCTGGTATCCACCCCGAGATTGATCGGCCCCACCAGCGCCTGCCAGGTTCCGTAGATGTAGTTGACTCCCCATCGACCGATCCACGAACCGTCCGGTTCCTGCGTCCTCCGGATGTACTCGATGGCCCTGCTCGCCTGTTCATCGTCGGTCGTGAAGCCATGCCATGAAAGACACTCGAGCACGCGACCCGTGATGTCCGAGCACGAGGGATCCTGCATGGCGTTGTGGTCGGCGAAGGGAATGTATTCGAGCACCTGCCGGTGGGTCGTGCGGTCGAAGGCGGCCCAACCCCCATCGTCGTTCTGCATCGAGAGCAGCCATCGCACTCCCCGGCACGCCGCTTCGGCGTTCTCCCGCCCCCCGCTGCGGTGGAGGGCCATGGCGACCATGGCCGTGTCATCGACGTCCGGGTACCAGGCGTTTCGATATTCGAAGTACCAGCTGCCGATTCCCGGGCGAGGCGTGACATTGTCACTCCAGTCACCCTTGAAGGTGCACTCCCTCTCCCGCAACCAGTTCGCGGCCGCCTCGACGGACGGATCGGCATGATCCAGGCCGCAGGACGTCAATGCATAGAGCGCAATGCCGGTATCCCAGACCGGGCTGAAGCAGGGCTGGATGCGGATGGTCGATGTCCCGTCATCCTCGACCCGGTCGAGAAAGAACGCGTCGAGATCCCGCTCGGCCCGCTGGAGAACGGGGTGATCCCGCTTCCAGCCCATCGCCTTCAGCGCGACCTGGAGGTAGACCATGGGTGGAAAGATCGCCCCGAGCCCCTCGGTGGCGGACTCGCCGTCCTGCGATGCACGCGCAAGCATCCAGTCGATGACCTTGCGCATCGAGGTGCTTCGAAGCGGTGTTCCACCCAGCGGATGCAGCCATTTCAGCACCCGGTCGACGGTCCTGAAAAAGAACCGCCAATGACGAGGAGAATCGACCGTATCGGACAACCTGTTTCGCTCCTGCTGATCGAGGTAGAGCTCGTCGATGCCCAACTCGGGTGGCAGGGTCCGCGTTGGACGCCGGGTCGTCACGATCGACAGGGGCAGGATCATCGTCCTTGTCCATGCGCTGAGTTTCGAAAGGTGAAAGTAGAACCACCTTGGCAGCAGGACGACTTCCGGCGGTATCGACGGTACGGCGTTCCACGACACCTGCCCGAGGCAGGCAAGGTAGAAGTTCGTGAAGGAGTTGCACTGCTCGGCGCCACCCTTTGAACGAACCTGTTCACGTGCACGCCTCATGTGCTCGGCCTCGGGATCATCTCCCATGAGTTTCAGGGCCAGGTAGCCCTTCACGGTCGCGCTGACATCGATGCCCGAACCGGGGTACTGGCCCCACGAGCCGTCGGGTCGCTGCTGGCGTCGGAGTCCTTCCGCGATCAGGTCGAGCACCTCGGGCCCACGACCATCGGCCATCGGCTCGCGTTCCTGGCCGAGGATGAACTTCATCAGGAGATACTCGCTTTCGAGAATCGAGTCTCCCTCGAGCACTGCGCACCAGTGGCCGTCGGGTTTCTGGAGATGCCTCAATGCCCGAAGCGCCTGCCGAAGTGAACCGCGGGCCGCGGAGTGCGGGTCGGTGCTGGTCGGGATCATGTCGTGTTCACGCACGGGTCAGCAGGGGAACGCACGATTCGACGCGATTCAGGAGTTCGTCCGCGTCATCCTTCGTGATGTTCAACGGAAGGCGGAACCGGACGGAATCCTCTCCGGAGGGAAGCGCGATGACCCTTCGATCGAAGAGCGCCGCGATCATCTCGCGCCTGGCCTCGGCCGGGTTGAACGTGAAGGCGATGAGGGATCCCCTGCCGCGGACGTTCGTGAACGCCTCGGTCTCGCGGGCGATCGATCGAAGTCCTTGGATGACGTGGTCGCCGATGGACGTGATGTGGTCCGCGAGGTTCTCCTCGACGATGATCTCGAGAATGCGCTGGCAACGGACCATGTCGACGAGATTTCCGCCCCAGGTCGAGTTGATCCGGCTCGAGCGAGCGAACACGTGATCTTCGACCTCCTCGACTCGCGAGGAGGCGTAGATGCCGCAGACCTGCGTCTTCTTTCCGAAGGACACGACATCGGGTGCGACTCCCTGGTGCTGCCAGAACCACGGCTTGCCTGATCCGAAGAATCCGGTCTGCACCTCGTCGTAGAGCAGGAGCGCTTCACGCTCGTCGGCGAAGTTGCGGAGCGCCTGCATGAACTCGGGCCGGAAGTGATTGTCTCCGCCCTCGCCCTGCATCGGTTCGATGAGGATCGCCGCGATGTGGCGACCCTCGGATTCGGCCTTTGCGAATGCGGCCTCGATCTCCCCGCAGGCCCGGGTTTCCTCGGCAGCGACCTCGTTGCTGATGTTTCCATCCAGGTCGTAGTGCACCGTCGGGTTGTGAACGCGGGGCCAGTCGAACTTCGGGTACAGGCCGACCTTGTCCGGCAGCGTGTTCGTCACGCTCATCGTGTAGCCGGAGCGACCGTGAAACGCTTCCCTGAAATGAAGAATGAGGAGATCCTCGACGGGATCATCGAAGTTGGTTCTGCCGAGTTTCCTCGCCTTCCAGTCGAAGGCCGTCTTCATGGCGTTCTCGACGGCGAGCGCGCCGCCCGATACCCAGAAGTGGTGTGGAAACCCGTCGGGAGTCGCATGCTGCGCGAAGGTGTCGACGAATCGACAGAGATCCTCGCAGTAGAGGTCCGAGTTGGACACCTTGCTCAGGGATGCCCGCTTGAACGTCTCGAGCATCTCCGGTTCGAGGAATCCCGGGTGGTTGTATCCGATGGGCCAGGATGCGAAGCACGTGAATGCATCGAGGAACTCACAGTCGTGGATTCGATCATGGATCCAGGATCCATGGCTGCGGTCAAGATCGACCAGAAGCGGGTATCCATCGACAAGCTGATGCCTGCCGAGGTCCTTGAGGAGCTGATTTGGATCATGGGTCATGTGGCTGGTTCCTAGTCGAACAGCTGAGGATACGGGCCACGGGACCCCCATACAAGGGCCAAGAGGCCACCTTGAGACCATTCGTGAGGCGGAATCGCGGTTTCCATCGAGGAACCCTTGACGCTCCTCTATCGTGCAGGGAAACTTCCCTGTTCACCCAGGTAGTCGACCCGTGCCCTGCACGGGCCCAGGAAGGGCAGAAGCCCACAGGAGTGCCTCCATGGCCATTCGTTCGAATGCTGGAACCGGCGTAATCGTCTCTCTCGTCGTCTTCATCCTCATCAGCGTGTTCCTGCTCGTTGTGTCGGTCCTCTTCTATACGGGGAAGACCACCGAGATGGAAAATGTCCAGAAGATGTCCGATCAGCTTGATGAGTTCGCTCGAAAGAACGAGAGGAACTCCGAGCAGTTCCAGACGATCAAGGCCGCTGCCGACAAGGAGCGCAAATCCGTGCTTGGCCACGTGATGGACGAGCACAACGCGCTGAAGGCCTGGGTCGATGGCAATCCGGATGCAAGCCTTGCCTCGATCAAGCAACGATTTTCCAGCGTCGACGGCGGGATGACGCTCTACAACACCATGAAGGATCTCGAGCGCAAGGTGTCCGACACACGGAACGAACTCGAGAGCCTGCAGGAGCGAGTCTCCGCCCTCCAGGCGGAACGTGACAGCCTCGCATCCGAACTTGAAACAGCCAGTCGCTCACGAGACACGCTTCTTGCCGCTGAAAGCAAGCAGCTGGAAACCTATCAAACCGCGACGGATGAACACCTCGCCGAGATCGCCGACGTTCGACAGATGATGGAGACGAGCCGGGACCGGTTGCGCGACAACTACACGGATGAAATCCGGAACCTCAACGGCGACGTAGCCGACCTCAGGCAGGAGAAACTCCAGCTCAAGAGCAAGCTTGATGAACTCAGCGAAATCATCGATGAAACGCGGGTGAAACCGCAGGATCCTGCGACCCTCGTCGATGGCACCGTCATCGACATCGCCGGTTCCAACGACCAGGTCTACATCAACCGGGGTCGACAGGATCGGATCGTCCTTGGAATGAAATTCGAGGTCTATGGCGACGCCGCCCAGATCCGGCCGGATGAGAATGGTGATTTCCCCCGCGGAAAGGCCAGCCTTCAGGTCATCAAGGTCGGGGATACGACCTCGACCGCGAAGGTCACCCGGACGACCCGCGGACGTCCGGTCGTCCGTGAAGACGTCATCGCCAACGCGATCTACAGCCCTGACTACCAGTTCAAGTTCCTGGTGCATGGCCAGTTCGACATCGACGGCGACAGCGACGCCACCGAGCAGGAAGCCGCGTTTCTTCGCAGCCAGATCGAGAACTGGGGCGGAGAGGTCGTGCACGGCGAGACATTGCCAGCCGATCTCGACTTCCTCGTGCTCGGGCTCACCCCCCCGAAGCCGATGCCGATGCAGCAGGATGCAAGCCTGCAGTTGAAGCAGGAGTACTTCAAGAAGAGGCTGATCTTCGACACGTACCAGTCCCTGTACAACCAGGCACTTGATGCGCAGATTCCAGTACTCAACGCGAATCGACTCCAGATCCTCACGGGTGATACGGGTCTCTGATCCGCGGCGACCCGCCACGGCATCCAGGTCGATCACCCAAGGCATCTATCCCCGCTCAGGGTGGCACCATGGCACGAAACGCATCCGCACTCGTTCAATGGAGCCAGTATCTGCCGCTGCGATTCGTAGCGGGACTCCTGCAGTGCTTTTCGCATGAACAGAACCTCCAGACGGCTGCCGCCGCGGGTTCCACACTCTTCCGGATGAACTCCGGGAGACGACAGCGATGCCTCGACAACCTCAGTTGGAGTTTCCCGGAATGGGATGAGGATCGCATCGAGATGGTCGCCGAACAGTCCTTCCAGTCGATGGTTCAGCTGGCGATGGTGGATTCCATCACCATGACTCGACTCGTCACTCCGGATACCTGGCCGAATCACGTCGACATGCTGGGGGTCCAACCGGTCCTTGAGAAACTTGTCAAGGGACAACCGCTCCTGATGCTCACCGGACACTGCGGCAACTGGGAGATGCTCGGGTACGTGCTGGCAGTCTGCGGGTACCCCATCACCGCCCTCGCCCGGCCGCTGGACAACCCGCTGATCAACAACTGGGTGATGCGCATCCGTGAATCGCATGGGCTGAAGATCCTGGAGAAATGGGGCGCAGCCCCGGAACTCCAGAAGCGACTGGAAGACGGCGAGCAACTCGGGTTCATCGCGGACCAGAATGCAGGCGATCAGGGGCTGTTCGTGCCCTTCTTCGGCCGGCTGGCTTCATCCTACAAGTCGATCGGCCTCCTGGCGATGCGATATGAAACACCGATCGTCATATCACAGGCCCGTCGCATCGGGCAGCAGTTCAAGTTCGAATGCATCTGCAGCGACGTGATCGAGCCGGCGGACTGGGCCGACCAGGACGATCCGCTGTTCTACATCACGGCTCGGTACAACAAGGCGATCGAGACCCTCATCAGGGGAGCGCCTGAGCAGTACCTCTGGCTCCACAGGAGATGGAAGAGTCGACCTCGACATGAACGCGAGGGGAAACCGATGCCGGAAGCGACGAGGGAGAAGATCGCGGCACTCCCCTGGATGACCTCGGATGAAGTCGAGCGCATCGTCGAATGGTCGGAACGGTCGGCCCTGGAACATGGAGCACGACGATGAGCACCCGTCTTGAAGGTCGATGCGTGCTCGTGGTCGACGACGACCCGGACGTACTCGACAGTTTCGACCTTGCCCTGCGAGCCGAAGGCGCGACTACGCTGCGTGCCGAGGATGGAAACCAGGCTGTTTCTTGCTGGAGATCCCGGAATCCCGAAGCCGTCGTGCTCGACATGATGCTTCCCAAGCGATCCGGGTTCATCGTGCTGGAGGAGCTCCTTGCCGCGGAACATCCCCCGGTGGTGGTCATGGTCACTGCCAACGAGGGACGACGACACGAGGAATACGCACGCGGACTGGGGGTGCATGCCTACCTGACGAAACCCGTTCCCCTCGATACGCTCATCGAGACCGTCGCCGGCCTGCTCGAGGAGCACGCACCTGGAGGCACCGGGTAGAATGCACTCCAATCGAATGGAAGCAAGTTGAATCACACCTTCGTCATCCAGTCACCTGAATCGGGAAGCAACGGCCTCAAGCCCCTCGGCAGCCGCAAGGAGATCGTCGAGCGATTGTCGAAGTTGAACACCGGGCCCGAACGTGAAGGTGAAGACGCCCTCTTCGGCCCCGGCGTACGCATCGATCTCCCACCCGAGAAGGACCCGGTCGAGCAGATGCTCCTGACGATCGTCGAGGAGGAAATCGCCTACCTCGTGATGATGCGGATCTCCCGGATCTGCGGCTGGAAGATCCTCGATCCCGAGACGGGACGGGAACTGAACCCGTGAACTCCGCCGACGACGGTCCTTCCCGGGGACTCTCCCTTCACCGAAGCGAACAGGACAGGTTCGAGCCCGGACTCGACTGGGCCATCGACTACAGGGGAGACGTGACGCTCGTGATGAATGACGGGTCGGAACTCGAGTGCTACGTATTCAGTCGAAGCACGGACCGAGGTGGTGAACTGCACTGCCTTGCCAAGGGAGAAGAAGAGCGAAGGAACATCGCCGTCGACGAAATCGACGAGATCCGGTTCAGCGGAAAGGACACGGCCGAGGGCAAGTCCTTCGAACGTTGGATCGAACGCTACGTGGAGAAGAAACTCTCCGGCGAGGAAGCCTCCATCGAGTGTGAAGACCTGGATGAATGAACCGGATCAGGCGGCCTTGTCGCACAACTGGTTCAGCGACGCGTAGAAGCCGAAGGGTCCGTCATTGAAGACTGCGCCGGCGACGCCTCGACTCACCAGATCCCTGAAGCAGTGCAGAGCCCGTTCCGGGTCGACCTCGATGAGTCGACCTGCATCGGTCGTGCAACCTTCGAGACCGTGTTCGACCGCGTAGGAACGAGCTTTCGCACGGTCGGTGAAGACGAGCACGCAGGGCTCGTCATGGAGGATCCAGACAAGCGGATCTTCGCTCTCGTCCACATCGGCCACCAGGTACCAGTTGGGAAGTTCACGCACGGCGGACCACAGATCCGGCTCTTCGAGTGATCCCATGCCCTGGATCGCTTCCTGTACGAGGGCATCGATGTCCCGGTACTTCTGATCGATGTGGTTTGCGGCGATGTCGATCGCTTCCTCGATCGAAATCAGCAGGCTTCGGGGACCATGATCGAAACGAAGTGACACGATTCCGGATTCCCGCAGCTCCTCGAGAACCGCCGGGAGCGTCTTCAGGTCGATCGCTTCGATCGTCGCATGCGTATCGACGCGATCCTCGATCCAGGTTCGTGCCGCCGAGGAGGCACGTTCCGCGTCGGTGAAGACGAGGAGTACGGGCTCGCCATCCTCGTACTCGATGTACGGAGGACGATCCTCGCAGTTTCCAAGCTGGATGATGTACCAGCGAGAGAGACCGAACAGTGCTTCATGCAGTGCCTGTCGACTCGATGCGGTTGGAATCGACAGGTACGTTTCGATCAGCTGGTTCAGGGTTGCGTGTATGTGTCGGACCATGTTGGAACCCCCTTGAATGAGCTCTCCCTCTGAGAATCAGATACGAAGGAAAACCCTTCACGGGTTCTGGAAGGTTTGAAAAAGAAGGGGTTCCGTGGAGGTTCAACCCTCCTGGAGCACCCCTACGAAGCGATCAGGGCCGATCGAGTGCATCCGGTGGGACCCAGGAAGGCCCGGCCACCAGGCCTTGCAGCGGCCCCCATCGGTCTCGATCGACTCGCTGGAGGGATCGCCGACGACATCCTCGATGGTCGGAAGCCGGCCCCCCGGACCCGAGAGTCGAGGTGTGCAGGCCAGCAGTCCACGCGTGTAAGGATGCCGAGGGTCACTGGTCACCAGTTCAACCGGTCCTGTTTCACAGACGTGCCCCTCGTAGAGGACGCACACGTGGTCGGCACGTTCTTCGACAAGGGCCAGGTCATGGCTGATCAGCAGGACACCGAGGCCGTCCTCGCGCGCAAACCCCTCGACGATGTCGAGGATCGCCTTCTGTGAACGCATGTCCAGTGCCGTCGTCGGTTCGTCGGCAAGCAGGAGTGATGGACCGGCCGCGATGGCCATGGCCGCCACGACCCGTTGTCGCATGCCCCCGCTGAGTTCATGTGGACAGGAACGTGCGCATCGCTCGGGCTCCGGAATCGCAACGCGTTGAAGCAACCGTACCGAAGCCTCCATCGCTTCACGTCGATCAAGGCCGCGGTGGTGCCGCAGTACCTCGGCGATCTGTTCACCTATGGTGAAGACGGGGTTCAAGGCCGTCATGGGTTCCTGGAAGATCATGCCCACTTCAGCTCCGCGCATCGTGCGCCATTCATGCGGGGACATCCCGAGCAGTTCCCGACCCCGCAGCCTGATGGATCCCTCCACGGCACGCACTCCTTGTGGGAGCAGGCCGATCACGGAAAGGGCCGACATCGATTTGCCGCTGCCCGATTCCCCGACGAGTGCGAGGATCTCGCCTGGTCCGATCGTGAAGGAAAGCCCGTCGACGATTCGGCGAGTCTCGCCGGTGTTGTTCATCGCCTCGATCGTCAGCCCTGTCACCTGAAGAAGATCACTCATGACGCCATGTCCCGTACGCGTTGCCTCGGGTCCAGCGCCGTGCGCAACCATTCTCCCAGCAGGTTCAGCGAGAGCAGCGCCAGGGCGATGAAGAGGCACGGCCAGATGAGCAGCCACCACCTGGAACGAACGAGGTTTATCTCGCTGAGCCCGTCGGCCGCCAGGTTTCCCCAGCTTGGCAGCGGTTCACGGATCCCGATGCCCAGGAAACTCAGGAAGGCCTCGGCGAGCATCGCCATCGGGACGGTGAGCGTGGCATAGACGATCAGTGGACCCATGAGGTTCGGAAGAAGGTGCCTGAAGAACTGCCTCGGCCAGGGAACACCGATGGCCCGGCAGGCCTCCATGAATGGGCGAGCCTTCAGGCTCATCACCTGTCCCCTGATCACACGCGCGATGGTCAACCAACTGATTGCACCGATGGCGATCCAGAGTGTCAGGGCGTTGATGAGCAGCGAGGTTCCGGCATCGGCCTCGAACCAGTGCTCTCTGGCTCCATCGATGGCGACGGCCAGGAGTACCACCAGAAGAATGGCCGGGAGCCCGTAGAGGACATCAACGCAGCGCATCAGGATGACGTCGGTCCAACCCCCTCTCCACCCGGCAAGGGTTCCCACGATCGTGCCGATGGTCACCGCCGTCGCGGCGGCCGCGAGGCCGATCAGGAGACTGATGCCTCCTCCTGCAAGCACGCGGACAAGCATGTCCCGCCCGAGTCGATCCGTACCGAATACGAGGTAACCCATCTCGTCGCGCGAGTCGACGATGGCCTGCTCACCCTGGGTATGGATGGCCCAGGATGGTGGAAGCAGCGCGATGTCGGGGTTCGCCGCCTCGAATCGCCGAGGCCCCGGTGTTCCATCATCCGACGGGGACGTACCGATCGTCCAGGGAAGCGTCGCAATGCAGAGAAGCACCATGACGATGAGGACGACGCCACCGATACGCCCCATCATCGAAACGGAGCGATGTGGCCGAATCCATCCGGCAACACGGGCACTGGCCATGTGCAGATGATACGAGGGAACGACGGGATTTGAGTGATGCTTGCTCGACTACGGGCAGACGGACTGGATCGGCTCGGATTGCCCGGTGATCCTCGCAAGCTGGGCTTCCACGACCTCGTCGAAATGCTCACGCTCGCAAGCGGACCTTGCACGGAGGGATTCGAGCTGTTCCTCGATGCGCTCGATGTAGAGCTGCTGGTTGTGCAACTCGAATCCAAGGCGGATCCTGAGTTGTCCCCGGAGCAGTTTCTTCAGGGACTCGATTCGATCCGTGTTGGCAGGATCCTTCTCGATCAACTGCTGCAGTTCGCCGGCGAGCCGATGCACCTCGGCATCGGCCTTCAGTTCGATGAGCTTCTTCTGGTAGAGCACTGGATCCGACGACTGCAGTTCGGCGAGACCGGTCAGGCGAGGCCCCTGCCTCCGAATGACCCGTTCGAACTCGGCGGGGTCCAAATCACAGAGCGCTCGAAGCTCGGCGGCGAACTGGGGATCGAGTTGTTCGGCGACCTCAAGGCATCGATCGGCGAAGGCTGGGGGCAGCGGCTTGGCTGCATCCTGCTTCGCGTGCACGACGGGCGAATCCGCCAGGAGCATGATCGAGCAGATGCCCGTGAGAAGAAGAACCGTTGCAAGAGATGATCGAGACAAGGTATTCATCGTTGCCACTCCAGGTCGAAGGTCTGCATGCCGGGATCGTGGATCGCGTCTATGACCGAGACAAGATCACCGGTGACATCTCCGAATCCCATGTCCCTGGTCACGACCAGAGACGAGAGACGTTCAAGTTGCTGGTGTTCACGGGAGGAGGCGAGCATCGCCCACTCCGCCTCGCTGCTGAAGTTCATTGCATCCGCATTTGGTGTCATATCGCTCGTCTCGAGCTCGACGACCACGGGACCGGGAACGGGAACGGTTCTGGTCGAGCGGCCATCGGCAAGCCACATCGCCGCTGTCACCGCCATGCCCAGGCACGCCGCCAAGGCGGCGAGTTTCAATGCGACAGGTCGTTGTCGTGGGAGGCCCTGGGTAAAGGAGAGTGGAGCCTCCGCCTCGTCTCGTGCGTCCATCGAAGCGTTGAAGACACGATCGACGAATCCCTCGGGAACCGGGGTAGACCGGAACTCCTGCGAGGTCGAGGACAGGTGTGCATCGAGCTGGTGGTCGAGATCGTCATAGCCCTCCCCCAGTGGCTCGATGCCCAGGGAGGGGAGGTGACCCTCATTGCCTTCTCGAGATGTTCCGTGCGTATCGTTATCCATGATCCTTCATCCTTTCAACGCCCCCGTGAGGGCATGCATTGCAGGAAATGGGGCTTCCAGCCCATCTTGCTAGAGGAGCCCATCCTGGTCTCCAAGGATCTCCCTGAGTCGCTTCAGAGCCCTGAAATGGCGTGCCAGGACCGTTCCCAGGGGCTGATCAAGGACCCCTGCGATCTGCTTGAAACTCATCTCCGAGACATGCCTCAGGTGCAGGATCTGCTGGTCAGCCTCTGCAAGCTCTCCTATGGCCCCCCACAGGGCCTCCCCGAGGTCACGATTCTCCTGTTGAGCCCCTTCCGGCTGGTCCCCGGTCTGACCCCCCCCGAAGACCTCGTGGGAGACGGGTATCGCGTGCCTGCCCCTCCTGCGCATCTCGTCCCGCAGCCGATTCATGGCGATACGGAAGAGCCAGGGCTCGAATTTGCCCAGTTCCTGGTAGCCCTCGATCTTCGTCACGACCGTGCAGAAGGTTGATTGGGTGATTTCCTCGGCCAACTCGGCATTTCGGCATCGGGAGAAAAGGAGGGCATAGACCCTCGGTCCATAGGACTCGATGATCTCGCGCCAGGCCTCTTCATCCCCTTCTGCGACACGACGGAGTGTTGCCTGGAGCCTGGCCTTGTCCTCTTCTAAAGCCATGCATACGGTCCATTCCCCGGACAAACGCGGGCTTCGGGATCCACACCCTTTATCACGTGGCTGGCTGGCCAGGGTGAAGGCATCGCCAACGCACGTGTCTGACGTACAATCGGCACCAGCGCATGCTCCCCTCCCTGAAATTACTTGCGAATGAGAGCCTGGGAGTCCCCTGGTCCATCCTCGCCCTCGTGGGGGGGATTGTCCTGATGCTCCTCGGGGGCAATTGGCTTGTCGATGGAGCCGTGGCACTGGCACGGCGAATCGGGATCAGCGCTCTCCTGGTCGGAATGACGGTGGTCGCCTTCGGAACCAGTGCCCCTGAACTGGCCTTGAACGTCATGGCCGCAATCGATGGGCAAACATCGCTTGCGTTCGGGAACGTCGTCGGATCCAACGTCGCGAATATCAGCCTGGTGCTCGGCCTCAGTGCCCTGTTTGCACCCTTGATGATCAACTCCAGGATCATCCGGCTCGAACTTCCCTGGCTCATCGCGGTGACCCTTGCATTCCTCCTCGTAGCCCTGCTTCCACCCGGTGTCGAAGACAAGTCCGGATACAACCGGATCGACGGGTTCATCCTGCTGCTTGGAGCAGCCCTCATCTGCATTCAATGGCTTCGAAGGGGTGAAGAACATGCTTCGGATTCACTTGCAACCGAATCCTCCACCGACGTCGAAACCGGCAGGGATGAACAACCGAAATCCGCATTTCTCGCCCTCGTGCTGTTCCTCCTCGGGCTCGCTTTCCTCCTCGCGGGTGGAAAGGCGACGGAGGAAGGCGCCGTGGCGATCGCACATCACCTCGGTGTCGCAGAACTTGTCGTCGGGCTGACAATCGTGGCCATAGCAACCACGCTGCCTGAAATCTTCACCTGCGTCATTGCAACACGGCGAGGACATGCCGACCTGGCCGTTGGAACCGTGGTCGGTTCAAACCTCTTCAACATCGTGCTCGTCATGGGCATCACGAGCATGGTCCACCCCGTCGCCGTACCGACCAATGGCTGGTGGTCCCTTGGAGCAATGGTCTTCTTCACACTGCTGCTGCTGCCGCTTGCACGAAGCGAGCGGACTCTGAGCCGTATGGAGGGGCTGGTTCTTCTCGTGATGTACGCGGCATTCCTGGCGGCTTCGATCTGGCTGGAACTGAGTTCGGCCGGGAACTGAAACAGGAACCACCGGGTCAGATCGGCAGATCGTCATCCGCGACATCCGTCGGCGGTGCGGACCAGCCCGCGCCGGTCGACGGCATCGAGTCGTGTTCGACCATGTCCATCGGTGGGCTGGCAGGCGAGTAGTTGTGGAACCGGGTCGTTCGTGAGTTCCACGTCAGTCGGAAACTGCCCGTCGGGCCGTTTCGCTGCTTGGCGATCTCGATCCTGGCTTCGCCGATCTTGTCCGGGTTGGCGTCACGCCACTCCTGGTCCGGATGGTAGTACTCCTCCCGGTGAAGAAGCATGATGACGTCCGCATCCTGCTCGATCGAGCCCGACTCGCGCAGATCGCTCATCCTCGGTCGATGGCCCTCTCGGTGTTCCGCTGCTCGATTGAGCTGGCTCAGGCAGACCACCGGGACGTCCAGTTCCCTGGCCATCGCCTTCACGCCGCGACTGATGGTGCTCACTTCCTGCTGGCGGTTCTCCGGTCTATGACCGGAAGTCATCAACTGGAGGTAGTCCAGAACGACCAGGTCGATGTCGTGCTTCTGCTTCATCCTCCTGGCCTTGGCCCGCAACTGGACGAGGTTCAGCCCCGGCGTATCGTCGATGTAGATCGGCGCATCATGGAGCGCATCACAGGCCATCATCAGGGACTGGAAGTCCTCCTCCCGGAGCATGTTCCGACGGAGCCTGTCACCATCGATCCCACCCTTGGATGCAAGCAGTCGCTGGACAAGTTGCGTCGACCCCATCTCGAGACTGAAGACGGCGACTCCCTTGGACTTCAGCGCAATGTGCTCTGAAATATTCAGGGCGAGCGCCGTTTTCCCCATAGAGGGCCTCGCGGCAATGATGATCATCTCCCCGTTCTGGAGGCCCCCCGTCATCCGGTCGAGTTCTCCATACCCGGTCGGCAGGCCGGTGATGGACTTCCCGTCACGCGCCTCGATCTGGGCCATGGTCGTGGAGATGAGATCGCGGAGATCGGAAGCCTGCCGCATCTCCATCTGCTGCGCGATCCTGAAGATCCGCTGCTCCGCATTCGCGAGCACATCCTGCGCCTGATCCGGGTGCTCATAGGCGTCATGGAGAATCTGCCCCGCCGTCTCGATGAGCTTTCGTATGACCGACTTCTCCTTGACGAGCCGGGCATAGTGGACTGCATGAGCGGCCGTGGGAACCGACTCTGCCAGGTGCACGAGGTAGTTCACTCCACCGACCGCGTCCAGAGTTCCGCTGTCGGCGCAGGCCTGGGTCAGCATGGCGATGTCGACCGCGGAATGCTCCTCGTATATACGCACCGCGGTCTTGAAGATGACGCCGTTGATCGGCTTGAAGAAGTCTTCCGGGCTGGTCACGACCTGGAGAACGTCGGCGAGGCAGTCGGGATCATGGAGGATCGATCCGAGGAGGCTGACCTCCGCCTCGATGGCGTGCGGGGGGAGCGACTCCAGCAGTTTGGCGATCCGGCGTGAATCCGCCTCGCGCGTGGATACGTTCGTTGTCTCGATCACTGCTTCCATCCGCTCCATGTCTTCCACACTCGTTCCCTCGATCGAGGCCATCCTACACGGAAGCCCATACCGGGTGACTCGACCATCACCGCAGGCAGGCATGAAATGAAAGGCGGCACGAAACTCGTGCCGCGTGGCAACTCTCCCCCGGAAGCAGGGTGTACTCAGCCGGCGGGTGTCGGTTCGGCGACCTTCTCGGGCATCACCTCAACCTGCGAATCAGCCTTGGCACCCTCGGTCTCTCCCTTGATCTCGATCGCTTCCTTCATGAGACGACCGACCTTGAACTTGACTGTCTTCTTCGCAGGAACCGGGACGCGTTCGAGCGTACGGGGGTTCTGCGCCATGCGTGGTGCACGCTCTCGCAGTTCGAATACACCGAAGTCACGAAACTCGAGCCTGTTGCCTTCACTGAGTTCACGTATGACGTTGTCGAGAAAACTCTGGACGGTCTTCTTGACTACTGTTCGCTTTTGATTTGTTTCTTCAGCAATCCGGTCGATCAGGTCTTTCTTGGTCGTGGTGGCCATCTGTCCAAGTACCCCATTCATTGCCGAACACCGAAGCGTTCGAAGATCGCTGAACTGTCATACGCACTCAATCACATGCACTCAGTATCCGGCCCGTTCATCAAGGTCCTGGTTTCGAATGCGTGCGAAGGGTGGTACTCCTCGTGCAGGTCGGCCAGCCATCTCCCCAGGCTGGCACCAACTGCTCCCAGTATCACGCGCTGGGTATCCAGCGTCAAGACTGGAAACGCCCTTTGTGGACTTCAGGATGGGCCTTCTTCAAGAAACCCCGGGCAAGGGGCGAAGGATCTGCCCAGGATCAGCCCGGGCCTCCCCGGAAACGAGGCGGCCAACAGGTGGGCCTCGGACGATTACATGGGCTTCTCCTGGACCGTCTGGTCGAAGACCTCGAGGAGTTTCGTCTTGTCGAAGACCATCTCGTTTCGCGTCAAGCCGACGACCTCGTAGCGGGGCGTCAGTTCGATGGCGTCCACGGGGCATGCCTCCTCGCACATCCCGCAGAAGATGCATCGAAGTTCATCGATGTCGAACTGCTTGGGATACTTCTCCCTGTCCTCCCAGGGTGATTCCTCCGCGACGATGTGAATGCAGTTGGCAGGGCAGGCCGTGGCGCACATGAAGCAGGCGACGCATCGAACCCTGCCGTCCTCGTCCCGGTTGAGCCTGTGCACGCCCCGGAAGGTCGGCTTGAACTGCCCCCCCTCCTCGACGGGCCTGTGATCACGCTTCTCCTCGGGATACTGCACGACCCAGAGGTTCTTCTTGTTCTTGCCATCACGACCGACATTCCCGAGGCAGTGCCTGAGCGTCGTCCCCGGCCCCTTGAAGACGGCCGGAAGAAACAACCGATCGCCTCGCGTCATTGGAGACGGGCTTACGTCGATGATGTCACGATCCTCGATGGCCATGGAGTGGTATCTCGCTGGTACTGCCGGAAATGATATCGCACCAGCATCGGCAATCCCACCCCGGGCTCATCCCAGGATCTCGTACCATGGCCGCATGCCGACCAGTGGATTCCAACCAGGGGAAGAACAGGCTCGCATGATGCGCCTGCTCGGGATGGGCCTGACATTCAGCGGCGAACTGGTGGCCGGCCTTCTGCTTGGATGGGGCCTCGATGTACTCCTGGGCACGGAACGGGTCTTCCTCATCATCGGGACCATCTCCGGGCTCCTCGTCGGAACCATCGGGTTCTTCCGGGGGGCGAAGAGGGCCAACAACGAGGCCCTCCGGCAGATCAACGAGCGGAAGAAGCAGCCGTGAAGACCCATGCCGATGTTCCGAGCACCCCGGGGTCCCTCCCCTGCTTCGCCCTGCCCACGAGGGCCATGTTGACGACCTCCCTCGCCTGGCCCCTCTCAATCGGGATCCTCTGGACCGGCATCGCATGGTTCATCGGCGGGGCTGCCGCTGCCACCCCCGGGCTCGCCTCCGGGGCCATCGTCGCCTTCGCCTCGGTGGGAAGCGACCTGCTCGTGAGGCCCTGGCGAAAGCGGACTGCGCTCCAGTGGATGACCCTCTGGATAGTCCACGAAGCGGGACGCCTGGGCTGCTCACTTGGCCTTGTCATCGTGCTATACTTCGCCTTTTCCCCGGCTCCGGCCGCACTCCTGTTCTCCTACCTCGTGTGTGCCATGGCTGGCCTGGCCGCAACAGCACGAATCTGGTCGACAGCCATGCGGAAGGAACATCAAGCCGGGGGGTAACGAGGACCCCACGACCTGGAGACGAGTGAGCGATGCACCTCCTCGCATTCGGCGACAACCCACTTGGCCACGTCGTCGATGTCGCCATCATCGGCGGGAACGACCCGATCGTCGGTTCAACGGCATCGGACACCCCCATCCTCACGATGCACATGGTCACCATGCTGATCGCCGCGATCCTGACGGTCTGGATGATGATGACCGTCGCCTCCAAGGTCTGCACCGGCAAGGGAACGGGCAACGAGCGATACCTGACGAAGGGACGCTTCAGCCAGATGATCGAGGTGATCATTCTGTACCTCCGGGACAAGGCGATCCATCCCGTCCTCGGTGATGCGAACACGAACCGGTTCCTGCCCTTCCTGCTCACGCTGTTCTTCTTCATTCTCGTGTGCAACATCCTGGGCCTCATCCCGTTGATGGATCTCCAGCACGTACTCGGTCACGGCATCGTCGGGTCCGAGATGCAGTGGGCCTTCTTCGGCGGAACCGCTACGAGCAATCTCGCGGTCACGGCCGCACTGGCAGTCATCTGTTTCGTGATCATCCAGATTCACGCCTTTCGCGAACTGGGCATCAAGGGCTGGCTCAGCCACCTGACGGGAGGAGCTCCGCTCTATCTCCTGCCCATCATGCTCCCGGTCGAGTTCATGGGCATGCTCATCAAGCCGAGCGCCCTGGCCATTCGTCTCTTCGCGAACATGGTGGCCGGCCATACCCTCATGGCGATGCTCGCCCTGTTCGGGAAGATGGCATTCGCCGGCCTCGGAACCGGCGGCCTGATCGGCATCGGGTTCATCTCGATCATCGCGGCGGTGGCCATCAGCTTCCTTGAGCTGTTCGTCGCCTTCCTGCAGGCATTCATATTCATGTTCCTCACGGCCGTGTTCATCAGTCAGATGTCGCACCACCACGAGGATCACCACGAGGAGTTCGAGGAGGGGCTTACCGAGTACGACGAGGTTCCGGCCCACTGATTTACAGCATGTACCGAAGGAACCCTGCCGCATACGAGGCGACAGGCAACTTCGATAACCAACGACAGAGATACTCTTTCATCGAGGAAACCAAGGAAATGAAGAATTCGATTGCCCTCATGACGTTTGCATTCATCGCAGTTTCACTGCTTGGTGGTGATGTCGCCCTGGCTGCCGAAGGCGAAGCCGCGGCCGCATCAGCGGCAGGCCTCAAGGGAATTGGTGGCGGCATCGGCGCAGGCCTTGCCGCAGTCGGCGCCGGCATCGGCATCGGTCTCATCGGCGGCAACGCCGTCCAGGCCATCGCTCGCCAGCCCGAGATGACCGGTCCCATCGGCACGAACATGATCATCACCGCCGCCCTGGTCGAAGGCGTCGCACTGTTCGCAGTGGTCGTCGGCCTGCTCGGCATCATCGCCGCGTGATCACCCTCCTGCACGACGTGCAGGAACCAGGCACTGAAGGAGTGGACCCATGGTCTCCATGACACTTGCCGCGTCCGAAGGGACGTTGAACCCGGTGGCAGTCGAACTGGCACCGGCCATTACAACCCTGGTCGTCTTCGGCCTCGTCTGCCTCGTGCTTTTCACGAAGGTATGGCCGAAGATCGCAAGCGGGCTCGATGAGCGCCAGGCGAAGATCCGGCAGGAGATCGAGGCCGCGGAGGCGGCCCAGGCGGAAGCCAGGGCTGCCATGGAATCCCAGCAGGCCGAGCTGGCCAAGGCACGCGCCGAGGCCAACGAGATGATCATGAAGGCCAAGGCGGATGCCGAGGCCACGGCCAAGGAACTCCGTGCACGGGCCCAGGCCGAGTTGACGGAACTGCGTGAACAGGCCGGCCAGCAGATCAAGGAGGCCAAGGAGACCGCCATCACGGAACTCCATGCCGAAACGGCCATGCTCGCCACGGCCATCGCCACGCGCATCCTTCAACGGGAAATCAACGTCGATGATCAGCAGTCGCTGATCGACGACTCCCTGCGGGAACTGGAGTCCGTCCACGGTGGATGAGTTGAACCGATGACCATGCAGACAGACACCCTGGCTTCCATCTACGCTCGCAGCCTCTATGAACTGGCCGAGGAGTCCGGTGGACGCGACATGGTCCTTGAAGTGGCCGACGAACTCGAGCAGATCATCGAGATCCTGGCCTCCGAGCAGTCCCTCTCGTCGCTCTTCGGCTCCCCGGTCATCGACACGGACCGGCGAGCCTCGACGATCCGGGCCATCTTCGAAGGCCGGGTCACCGACCTGCTTCTGCGATTCATGCTCATCCTGAATGCCAATGGACGGCTCGGGCACCTGGAACTCATCCAGGTCGCCTATGACCAGCTCGTCCAGGATGCCTTCGGTCGCATCGAGGTCGACGTCATCACGGCTTCCCCGATCGACGAAGCAGCCCTTGCAAGGATCGGCGAACGGATCAAGGCCGCCATGGGCAAGGACCCCGTGCTCCACCCCTCGACGAATCCGGCCATCATCGGCGGAGTCCAGCTTCGCATCGGTGATGAACTGCTTGATGGTTCGGTCGCGACCAAGCTCCGGAAGCTGGGTACGGACCTGCGTGAGAAGGGCAGCAGGACGATCCGCTCGTCCATCGGGACCTATCTGGGAGATTCGGCATGAAGTCCACGATGAGCATGCTGACGGCATTCGTCGTGGCCCTGCCCGCGTTCATCTCGGGGCTCGTCCAGGCTGATGAGAAGACGCAGCCGGCAACCCTCCGAGTCGTGGGCGTGGCCGAGTTGAAGATCCCGGCGGACCAGTTGCAACTCGATCTCGGGATCGAAGCAAGCGCGACCTCTCCGAAGGAAGCCAATGCCCAAGCCGTGAAGGCCATGCAGGACCTCATCAAGGCCGTCGAGGGCCTGGGCCTGAAGGAACGCGAGGAATACGTGATCGAGCGGTACACCATCAATCCGCAGTGGTCCCCGCGGCCTCGCAATCCGGCTCCCGAGTGGCGACCGACGATCGTCGGCTACAAGGTGTCCAGCACCATGCGCATCACGACGGAGCGGCTCGAGATGGGCGGAGACCTGATCGCGACCGCGATCGATGCAGGGGCCAATGACATCGGCCAACTCGTCTTCGGACTCGCCGACCCCCGGACGCAGAAAGCCGCCGCCATCAGGCAGGCCACGAAGAATGCACTGACCGATGCGTCGACGCTTGCCGAAGCGGGCGGCGTGAGTCTCATGAAGATCAAGTCGCTGTCGCTCGACAGCGCCTCCTCCGAGCCGCGATACCAGTACGAGAAGATGTACACGGGCGCGAGGATGGCCATGGACGCCGCACCGGCACCTCCGATCGTCTCGGGTGATGTCACGGTGCGTGCAAGCGTTTCACTTGTTTGGGAAATCGAAGGTCCCTGACCGGGACAGGACGGAAGAGAGCGAGGATTCAATCGTGAAGATCAAGACCGACGAAATCACCTCTGTCATCAAGCAGGAGATCGAGCAGTTCGCCAGTGAACTGGAAGTCTCCGAAGTCGGACGCGTCGTCGAGGTTGGAGACGGCATCGCCCGGATCTACGGACTCTCGAACGCCATGGCCGGTGAACTGCTCCAGTTCGATACCGACAAGGGGCCCGTCATGGGACAGGCCATGAACCTGGAGTCCGACACCGTCGGCGCCGTCATCTACGGCGACTACCTCGCCGTCTGCGAAGGTGACACCGTCCGATCGACGAGCAACCTCCTGGAGGTTCCCGTTGGCGAAGGCCTGCTCGGCCGAGTCGTCGACCCCCTGGGTACTCCGCTTGACGGTCGCGGCCCGATCGATTCCTCCGAAACCCAGAAACTCGACATCGTGGCCCCCGGCATCGCAGCACGACAGCCGGTGACCGAGCCGCTCCAGACGGGGATCAAGGGTATCGACTCCATGATTCCAATCGGACGTGGACAGCGTGAACTCATCATCGGCGACCGCAAGACTGGAAAGACCGCCGTCGCCCTCGACGCGATCATCAACCAGAAGCAGTTCTGGGGCACGGACGAAGCCGTCGTCTGCATCTACGTCGCCGTCGGACAGAAGGATTCGACCGTCGCAGGCGTGATCGAGACCCTCAGGCAGCATGGCGCCATGGACTACACCATCGTCGTGAATGCCGGCTCCTCGGCTCCCGCCCCGCTCCAGTACATCGCCCCCTACGCCGGTTGCGCCATGGGCGAGTACTTCATGTGGAACGGAACCCGTGGAAAGATGCCCAAGCATGCACTCTGCGTGTACGACGATCTCAGCAAGCAGGCGACCGCCTACAGGCAGTTGTCGCTGCTCCTTCGCCGCCCACCTGGACGCGAAGCCTATCCCGGTGACGTCTTCTACCTCCACAGTCGACTCCTGGAACGAGCGACCAAGCTCTCGGATGAGAACGGCGGAGGTTCGCTGACCGCCCTCCCGATCATCGAGACGCAGGAAGGCGATGTCTCGGCCTACATCCCGACGAACGTGATTTCGATCACGGACGGGCAGATCTATCTCCAGCCTGAACTGTTCGCATCGGGCGTGCGTCCCGCGGTGAACGTCGGCATCTCGGTCAGCCGTGTGGGTGGCAATGCCCAGATCAAGGCCATGAAGGAAGTCGCAGGCTCCCTTCGCCTCGACCTGGCGGCCTTCCGTGAACTGGAAGCCTTCGCCCAGTTGGGAACCGAACTGGACAAGTCGGCCCAGCAGCAACTTGACCGTGGCGCACGCATGGTGGAACTGCTCAAGCAGGGACAGTATTCACCCTTCAACGCCATCGACCAGTGCATCTCGATCTACGCAGGCTCGAAGGGGGCTCTCGACAAGTTGCCTCTGGACAAGGTCCATGCCTTCGAGAAGGACCTCCTTGATCATTTCCGAGGACCGGCCAAGGCCCTCAGGGATGAACTGGTCGAGAGCCGGTCATTCAAGGGGCTTGAAGAGAAGTTCGAGAAGGCGATCGCCGAGTTCAGCCAGACCTGGTCGGGCTGATACGCCGAGTTGATTCCACTGAAGTTCACTGCTGCGAGGACCGGCCTCGGGGCGGTGGCTATTTTCGCCCCATTTCAGCCCCGGAGAACCGATGAAAGAACAATCATGACCGAAGCCAACCAGATGATCATCGCGGGCATTCACGCAGTCGCAACGGCGGCCCAGATCACGAGGACCGTCCAGGCGAACCTCGAGGCGGTCATCACGCTCACGAAGGATGACCGCAGCCCCGTGACGGTCGCCGACCTGGCGGCACAGGCCGTGGTGGCCCTCCTCCTTGAGGAACATCTACCGGACCCGGCCGATCGACTCGTCGTAGGCGAAGAGGATTCCGGAGCACTGCAGGATGAGTCGATGAAAACGGTTCGTGATGCGGTGGTGTCTACAGTCCAGCAATGGAGGCCGTCGGCATCCGAGCAGGATGTGCTCGATGCAATCGATCACTGTGACCATGATGGATCCGCCGGCGGGTACTGGACACTCGACCCGATCGATGGAACCAAGGGCTTTCTTCGAAACCAGCAGTACGCAATCGCCCTGGGGCGAATCGAGGATGGAGTGGTCGTCCATGGTGTGATGGGATGCCCGGCCCTGCCCGTCTCGCAGGATGCTCCCCTGGACATCCCCGATCCACAGGGCGTTCTGTACGCCGCTTCCCGCGGAGAAGGAGCCTGGGAATTTGCAGGTTGTGACCCCGAAGCCGACAGGCTCGGGATCCGCGCACGATCCCTCCAGGAGGAGCGGCCCCTGCAATTCTGCGGCTCCGTCGAGAAGGCCCACTCGAGCAGATCGGACGCCGATCGAATTGCTGAACACCTCGGCAACGTCGGCGAACCGGTCCGTATCGACAGCCAGTGCAAGTACGCACTCGTCTCAAGGGGACAGGCCGATGCCTATCTTCGTCTTCCCACGCGAAAGGGCTACGTCGAGAAGATCTGGGATCATGCCGCCGGCTCGATCATCGCCGAGGAGGCTGGAGTCACCGTGACGGACATCCAGGGAAACCCGCTTGATTTCAGCCACGGAGCAGGCCTGCACGCCAATCGCGGTGTCATTGCGGCTGTCCCGGCCCTCCACGGCCGCCTGATCGAGTCGATCAAGGAACTGGGCATCGGCATGGAAGAGGAGGCCTAGGATCATGTCGAGGGAGGCCTGCGACCATGGGATTTGAAGCCTGGCTGACCATCTGCGTCCTCGGACTCGTCATCGCGGCATTGATGTCGAACAGGATGGGCATGGACATCGCGCTGCTGTCGGGCCTGATCATCCTGATGGTCGGCGGGGTCGTCGATGTACACGACGTCGCCTCTGGTTTCGCATCGGAAGCGGTCCTCATGATTGCCGGACTGTACGTGTTCGCCGCCGGCATGCAGGAAACGGGCGCATTCTCGAAGATCGCCAAGAGCGTCCTCGGCCGCCCATCGAGCATCGTCGGGGCGCAGTTCAGATTGATGGCTCCGGTCGCACTCATGTCGGGTTTCATGAACAACACGCCGATCGTCGCGATGTGCATTCCCCTCGTGAAGGACTGGTCGAAGAAACTGAAGATCAGCCCGTCGCTGCTCTACATGCCGCTGAGTTTCTCGGCGATTCTCGGCGGGCGTCTCACGATGATCGGCACTGCATCCAATCTCCTGGTGATCGGCCTGCTGCATGATTACCTCTCGACGGATCGACCCTGGCTGAACGAGATGGGCTTTACCTCACCCCCTGAATGGGTGCAGTTCTTCGGTGTCGCCGCGATCGGACTGCCTTGCGTCATCCTCGGCATCGCGATGATCATCCTTTGTTCCCGTTGGCTTCTGCCCGAGCGAGTCGGCGTCGACCAGGTCGACCTGGACAACTCGAAGCAGTACCAGACGCAAATGATCGTCGAAGAAAACGCTGCCATCATCGGCCAGAGCATCGAGGAAGCAGGGCTCAGAAATCTACCCGGCCTGTATCTCAGCAGCATCGAGCGGAACGACGCGCACCTTCCAGCCGTCGGACCCGGTGAGGTACTGCAGGCCGGGGACCTGCTGGTCTTCGTGGGGATCCTGGAATCGGTGAAGGACCTGCGATCGATCAGGGGGCTTTCACCGGCCACGGACGAGGTCGAACGGCTCGACGTGAACATGGGCGCTCGCTCCCTCGTTGAAGTGGTTGTTTCCGCCAACTCGCCTCTGGTGCACAGGACGGTTCGCCAAAGTCGCTTCAGGACTCTCTACAACGCCGCGATCATCGCCGTACACCGCCAGGGTGAAGCCCTGCACCAGAAGATCGGTGACGTCGTTCTGAAGGCCGGCGACACGCTGCTCCTGGACACCCATGTGGGCTTTCTCGATGCACACCGGGATGATCCGGATTTCTACCTCGTCTCCCAGGTCAGCGATTCCCGCCCCGTCCGCCACCACCGCGCGCAGATCGCCCTCTTCCTGCTGGCGGCGCTCATCGCCCTGCTGATTGGTGGAAGTTCCATCGGCATTTCCCCCTTGGTCGCGATCTGGACATGTGCCATGCTGATGGTGCTGACCCGCTGCCTCGGTGGAACCATCGCCAGGAACAGCATCAACTGGCAGGTCCTCATCAGCATCGGGGCGGCCATCGGCCTGGGTACGGCGATGGAGAAGAGCGGAGCCGCCGACGGCATCATCTCCTTCTTCATCGGACCCGACCAGATGGCGATGATGCATCCCGCGCTCGTACTGGTCCTGCTGTTCATCTTCACCAATGTTCTTTCACAACTGGTCACGCCCTACGCGGCGACGGCACTCATGTTCCCCTTCGCGATGCTTGCCGCCGAGTTGCTCAACGTGAATCCCCTGGCCTTCGTGTTCACGCTGATGGTCGCGGGGTGCAACTTCATCACTCCCATCGGATACCAGACGAACCTGATGGTCTATGGGCCCGGTGGGTATCGCTTCCTCGACTACACCAGGCTCGGCATTCCCCTGACGCTTCTCATACTCGTCATCTGCGCGATCGCTGCTCCGCTTGCATTCCCCTTCTGATCAATCCAGAAGCACTCGACCGACTCGCCTGCTCGTCCAGGCGTGTTCACTTGGAATCCTCATTGCATGGCTGATCGGCGTCGCCTTTTCCGACCGGACGGTACCGACCCAATTCTGTTCATGGATTCCGGGAGTACTCGTCGGCCTGTTCGCCCTCGTCGCAGCCTGGGCGGCACGCAAACGAAGAACCAGATTCTGCTGGATTTTGGCGGCCCTGCTGGGAACGACCTGGTGGCTGTTCGTCGACCAACCCCTTCGCCCGTTCGGCGACGAGCCGACGGGTCTTTCGATCGTGCAATGGACCATGTCGCATGACAAGACCGACCGTGAACGACATGCACGGGTGCTCATGGAACTTGATGCTGACATCACGATCCTGACGCACGGATACGGCGTGCGCGGCACACCCGCCCTGCTTGAATGGCTCGGACCCGAAGCCCAGCCCTACAAGTACGGGCACTTCACGATCCTGACGAGGCTCCCCGTTCGACAGGTACGTTCCGTGGGCACCTCCAACGACATCTCGTTGAAGATGGTTGAAATAGATACGACTTCCCGCCTTGGCCGTCCGCTCCGGATCCTGGCGGTCGACTTTCCTTCGGGACTGTTCCGCTCCCGGATGAACATGGCTTCACAGGCACGAGAATGGCTGCAGCAACGGGGTGGCGGTGAAATCGACGTCGCCCTGGGTGATTTCAACATGCTCTCGAGCAGCGCTGCGATCAGGACGCTGCTTCCAGACATGCAGGATGCATGGCTTCTCGCGGGAACAGGCTGGGGACCGACGTTTCCGCGATTCTTCCCCCTGTATCACATCGACCACCTGCTTGTGGCCGACTGGATCGAGGTGACTCGGGCCACGACCATCGACCCCGGAGTCGGAAGACACCGCCTGCAGCATGTGTTTCTCGAGGGACGATGACACGTCCCGAAACGGGATCAGTCGATCACGCCGTTGTAGTTGAAGAGATCGCTGATCAGGTCGTGGTGATCACGAACCTCGATGCCCACGGGATCTTCGACCGGGAGACGAGCCAGGAGGGTGGGCAACTCGTGCCACCTGACCGAGACATCTCCCATCAGCACGTTCAAACCGGTCCTGTGGCTGAGGTCGCTGCGACGACGAAGGCCGTCGGTGAGAAGAACCAGTCGATCCGCGGCTGCGAAGCGCCGGTGCAAGCCTGTTTCCCAGTTCTTGTGCCCGGAGTAGTGGTAGTTCGTATAGATCGTTCCACGTCCCTCTTCCCACGCCTGAGTGTAGGAATCGCTCTGGTGCTCTCCCTCATGACTGGGGCAGTAGAAGACTTCGTGACCCTCGACGTATCGAAGTGCATAGAGCAGTCCGATTCCTTCCCAGCCGGCGACGTAGTCGGGCTGGTATCGACGTTGATCCTGTGAACCGGTATTGGAATGTTCGAAATGAGCCGCCATCAGCTCACCTGGCATCGGGTTGCTCAGTTCAATGACGCGACTCCGCGGCAATCGATCCTTGTGATCCGATGCATACATCGTCAACGCCTGGCCGATCGTCCTCTGGTTCGAAGCGCTGATGACGCGATTGGCATTCTCGCGGATGGTTGAAAGCGTCGGGACCAACAGCGCGGTAAGCACACCGGTAATCGCCATGACGACAAGAAGTTCGATGAGACTGAAACCAGGTCGCTGCAGGGATCGACCATGCACTGGTCGAACCTTCGAGGTTGAAGCGTGTTTGTTCATCACGCACTCCTGGTTGCACCCCTCCAAGTTCCTGCGAGCCCTGGAAAGGATCCCTCGCCTCGTGGACATGGATCTCGACCGAAATCAAGACCCCAGGCAGCCGTGCCCCCTTCTTCTGTTTGGGTCCACACATCATCCCTGACTGCGTTTCAGAATATCTGAAAAAGACGAAATCCAGACCGATAATGGTTTCAATCGGATGAAAAAGAGAAAATCCACTCCTGCCCCCTCCAGAGGGGATACATGTGAAATGCTTCACGAATTCCACCCTGAACCCCGAATTTATGGGCACAATATGATTTGAGTAGAGTTTGGAATGGAGAATCCCGGGAAGGAAACCTCGATTTGGGAGGAACCGGGGGAGGAGCGGCATCGAATGGTCAATCGTCAGGAGCGTCGCGTAGTCGACCAGCAGTCCCTCGTGCTCATGCAACGAGTGGCGGCTGACGACGAACAGGCCATCGAGCGGCTCTACGACCAGTTCGGAGGGCTCGTATTCAAGGTGGCCAGGCAGTTGATGCCCACCCAGGCCGAGGCCGAGGATGCCGTCCAGGACATCTTCATCAGGCTTTGGCAGACCGCGGATCGGTTCGATCCGCGGAGGGCGAAACTGGTCACCTGGGTGATGTTGATCGCCCGGCGACACCTGATAGATCAACTCCGGCGACGGTCGATTCGACCCAAGCCGACTCTCCTGGACGAGAACATGACGGAATCCGCGGGAGCCGGTGAGCCGGGCCTGCAGACACAGACTGATGAAAGGAACTCCGAACTTCGAAGGCACATCGCCAAACTTCCCGAATTACAGCGCATAGTCATAGAGCGTTCGTATCTGCAGGGATTCACCCTGAGGGAAGTGAGCCAGCAACTCGAAACACCACTGGGAACCATCAAGTCGGCTCTCAGTCGCGGGCTCAACAAGCTTCGGGAAAGTACGGATGACACGGCAAACTCGGACTGGGCCGCCTCCTGACATGCCCATCCATGATTCGAAGATGTACGGCTGAGGCCAACAACGGATGACAACGCTCAGATGACTACACACGCTGAACTGACAATGACGGAACTCGTTGAACTGGCAACCCTGGATGCATTCGGGCTGTTGCCACCGGCCGATGCGGTCAAGTTCGAACGGGCATTCATGGCGGCTCCAATGGATGTCCAGTCCGAGTTGAGGCGCATCCAGGATGAACTCGCTTCCGATGAAATGATTCTTCCCGACATCGAGCCTTCGGACAGTCTCCGTTCCAGGGTGCTCACCGCGGTGGCGGAGACCATCGAGGCCGAATCGGATCATCTCGCTCCCCTGGCTACCATCGGTGTCGCCGGAGACCCGGATGCATGGATCGATCAGCCTGGCCGGGCTTCCGTGCACAGTATCGAAGCCGGTCCGAGGAACGCGGGACACGCGGGACCACTCGCCTCCGTGTGGACATGGCGCATGGCTGCACTGATCCTCCTTGGCGTGGCCGTCTCGCTGGCCATCTTCGGGAGCGACGCCTACAGGCATTCGAAGTTGATCGCGAACGCCTACACGGGAAAGATCACGCTTGACGACATCGAATCCCGGATAGGTCCGCAGTTCAACGAGTTCGTTTCGAATCCCAACTGCCAGCACTACTACCTTGCAAGCGATTCGGGCCGAGGCCTGCTTCGTCTCGCTGTCAATGAGAACACCGGTGAAGCGTTCGTCTTCGGTCTCGATCTTGATCCGACCATCGGCTCCGGTGAGCTGAGGCTCGTGGCCGCTGACGGCTCGATCCACAGTCTTGCCATCATCAACACCGACCAGACCGTCGTGGGGCAGTCGCTTGGAGTCGTGGACGTGTCCCTCTTCGCCTCCGGAACCTTCGACCACCTGGAATTCGTCGATGGGAACAGGAACGTGGTGATTCGCAGCGCCTGATCACCCCCGGCGGCAATCAGACTTGTTTCAAGGCCGAGCGATACCGTTCGGCCATGTCCTCGAGGCTCGCTGGTATCACCCGTGTGCCTCCAACCGTCGTCATGGCGTTCGTATCACCTCGCCAACGTGGGACGAGGTGTCCATGAAGATGCCCGGGCACACCGGCACCAGCCGCTGCCCCCTGGTTGATGCCGAAGTTGATTCCATCGGGATCGAGCACCTTCTGCATGAGATCGATACCCCGCTCGACGAGTGACCAGAATTCCGCTCGATGAGCGGTGCCGTAGTCCAGGAGTGAAGGTCGCGGCTCGCCCAGTGCCACCAGCAGGTGACCATTCGCATAGGGATAGCGATTGAGCAGGATCATGCCCTCATCGGTACGCAGTACGACATGATTCTCCAGGTCACCGGCTGGGTCTTCCCAGTATGCGGAGAGAAACGTGGTTTCGGAGGCTGCCTGTTCGGACGCCTGCTTCGCCTCCTCGTACTCCTCGAGGTAAGCAAGTCTCCATGGAGCCCAGAGTGATCGATGATCCATGACGGGGATGGTACATCCTCGGGGCACGTCACCACCATGTCCATGAACGAAGGAACGACCCGGTGTCCCGCCTCGGCCGATCACATGCAAGTGGTCGGAGCCTCTTGGATGCCCGCCCGGGTCATGCTCGAACCCCAAATCTAGGTGGGCTCGCAGCTCGACGTTCCCGACCTTCCACACACCACGAGGGGGAGGCATGGCCATCGACGCGTGCTCGACGATCCCTGGGAGTCAAGCAGGAACGAGCAGAAACACAGGGCGGTTGACTGGTCCGAGATGGGACACCAGGCCGTCCGGTTTCACCGTACTCCACGTCCAGCGGCAATGCGAGCCGGAGACGTGAATTTCCGCCCTGGAACCTCGGTTCCCGGAAGATTCGGCTTGGATCCGACCCCTCACGCCCCCCGACCTGGACAAGGAGCGTTGACAGCCCGCACAACCTCAGGGACACTGTCGGGCCACGTGCCTATGATGCACAGTCCACTGATTGGAGTTCACTCGTGAAGTACACACTGCCACTGATCGCAATCTCGTCCGCTCCCCTGCTCCTGACCGGATGCTCGAAGCCGGATCCAATGAGTTTCGAGGCTCTTTCCGCAAACATCACGCCGGAAATGGCCAACTTGACGCAGCGGCAGGTCGACATCGATCGAACGTGGGCGCTTTCGTACAACGAGAACCTCAGGATGGCCAGTGACGACCTGGTTCGAATGTGGTTCGGGGGCGAGCCCAGCCAGCTGAGTCCGTATCCGACGATCAACACCAGCGGCCAACCCTGACCGGGGCCGGGCCTCGCGACGGGGCCTGCATGCTTCATACCAGCCCGGATGATGCCGAAAATCGAGGCGGAAAATGCAACCTGACCTGGAGGCTGTGCCTGCAGGCCTCTTCTCGATATACTTGTCGTTTCGATTGACGGTGGACCCGCGGGTTTCCACCGGCAGGTGTCGACGGTGTGTCGAACAGCCGGCTGGAACAGCGAACCTTCAACACTGCGTCATGCAGCACGCAGCAGCAGTCCGCCGAGCTGCCCCTGAACATCATGGTTGATCACAATCTCATCGCGGACATCGGTTTCGATCAAGCTGAAGCCGATGCTCTTATTCGAACACAACTCGGCGACCAGGTCGCCGATGGCGACATGGAAGCCCTTCTTGGGGGCGAAGTCCAGCAGAATCTCCGGCGAGGACGGATCCTGGAAGGACGTATCGTCGGAAAGGCCGGTGATGACGCCGTCATCGACGTCGGCCTCAAGTCGGAGGGGCTCGTCAACAAGAACGAGTTCGAGGACTTCGACGGGCTCAAGATGGGTGACACCGTCGAAGTACTCCTCGAGGACCTCGAGGACGAGTCCGGAATCATCAAGCTCTCCAAGCGGAAGGCCGACCGCATCCGTGGTTGGGAGCGGATCCTGGAATCAAACAACGAGGGTGACATCATCGAGGGCAAGGCGACCCGCAAGATCAAGGGTGGCCTGCTCGTCGACATCGGCGTCCCCGTATTCCTTCCGGCCTCGCAGGTCGACATCCGCCGCCCGAGCGACATCGGCGTCTACATCGGCAAGACCATCAGGGCCGAGATCCTCAAGATCGACGAGGAACGACGCAACATCGTCATCAGCCGACGGAAACTCATCGAGCGCGAACGGAACGAGAAGAAGGACAAGCTCATGGATTCGATCGCCGAGGGCGATACGATCAAGGGCACTGTCACGAACATCGCCGACTTCGGCGTCTTCATCGACCTCGGTGGAATAGACGGTCTCCTGCACATCACAGACATGAGCTGGGGTCGGGTCAACCACCCAAGCGAACTCTGCAAGGTGGCCGACGAAGTCGAGGTGAAGATCCTCAAGATTGATCGCGAAAAGGAGAAGATCGCGCTCGGTTTGAAGCAGATGCAGCCATCGCCTTGGGACAAGATCGAGGAACGGTTCCCGCTCAACAGCAAGATCAAGGGCAAGGTGGTCAGCCTCGTCAGCTACGGTTCCTTCATCGAACTCGACGAGGGCATCGAGGGTCTTGTACACATCTCCGAGATGTCCTGGACCAAGCGGATCAACCATCCCAGCGAACTGGTCGAGGTCGGCGAGGAGATCGAGGTCATCGTTCTCGACATCAACCCGGAGAAACACGAGATCTCGCTTGGCATCAAGCAGACCGAGGTCAATCCCTGGGAACTCGTCTCCGAGCGATACCCACCCGGAACCATCATCGAAGGGCAGGTCAGGAACCTTACCAACTACGGCGCCTTCATCGAGATCGAGCCCGGGATCGACGGACTGCTTCATGTCTCGGACATGTCATGGACGGAGAAGATTTCGCATGCGAACGAGAAGTTCCAGAAGGGCGAATCCGTCGAATGCGTCGTCCTGGAAATAGACCAGGACAAGCAGCGTGTCGGACTCGGCATCAAGCAGTTGACCGAGGATCCCTGGGACACCGCGATTCCCGAGGCCTACAAGCCCGGCATGGTCGTCCACGGTACGGTCACGAAGATCACCAACTTCGGCGTCTTCGTTGAACTGGAAGACGGTCTTGAAGGCCTGCTCCACATCTCCGAGCTCTCGGACGAGAAGGTCGAAGACCCGCAGGACATCGTCAAGCCCGACGAAAAGGTCGATGTCAAGATCCTCAGGGTCGACACCGCCGATCGAAAGATCGGCCTCAGCCTCAAGCGAGCAAAGTGGGGCGAAGGCGAAGGTCCACAGGCCGACGAAGCCGCCATCGATGCAACGGGTGCCGACGCACTTGACGCCCCGACCAGGGGTGGCATGGATGATCACGGTGCCATGGGCACGGACAAGATCGAACTGTAACCCCCCGGGGGATCGGTTCCAACAGGTGCAAGAAACACAGCCCGCGACGCAATGCGTCGCGGGCTGTCACCTTGCTCTCTCTCCCCAAGTGTTCTTCAGCAGAGCACGAGGAACGTCAACAGCGTCAACAGGGCCATCTTCCGCTGATGGCTCGTAAACGGCATGAACCGACTGATGGCCACACCGCCGTACGCCCGGTTTCCCCCCCCTGCTCTGCTCATGCTCTAATCTCCAGATCCCGGAACTCGGCACGTTCGTGCCCCTCACGACAACCATGACACGGTGCAGAGGCTTGTCGATGAGAAGAACGGCAATCAGGAGCAAATCGGGTTGCCTACGGTGTATTCTCGGACGCAAACAATGAATCGAAGCCATACAGCCCGTACTACTAACTTCAAGGCCTTCTTCGTCCTGCTGCTCATGGGGGCGTTCCTCCACCCCACAGCCCTCGCGACGCCCGATGCGGGTGATGCCGTTGCCGCCTGGTATGCGGCACGAAACTGGGTCGATGAGACCGCAACAGACGTCGCCGAGAATGACCCCGGCGTTCCATTGGTTCAGGGAGCCACGGCCTGCTGCGTGATTCTCCGTTTCGACGGGCGCCTCGTCGGGCTTGGAACGGCGGAAGAGGATCCGGCCGACATGGTTCGACTCGCGACGATGCGCGCACTTGAAGATGCACTCGATGATCAGACCATCTCGGCCCTCCCGGAAGATCTGCGGGGCGACGCCGGCAAGAGGCTTACCCTTGAACTGGAACTGGCTGGTGAACTCGAACCACTCATCGGGACTTCCCTCATCGAACTCGACTCCGATATTCACCCACTTCATCACGGACTGGGCCTTCGATGGGGAACACGGTGGGCCTATCGATATCCCTGTCGCCTCCGACTCGTCAACAACTGGGCGAAGGCGTCGAGGCTCGAAAGCATGGGGATTGGACTTGGGCTCACACCTCGTGCCGCCGTCGAAGGGATGCGACGCGGGGACGTGGCCGCCTACCGGTTCGAGGTACTCGCACTTGCACAGCCCACTCCCGGAGCTCCCCCCATGGAAGTGGTCGCCGGTTCAATCGGAGTCCACGACATACCCGACATGAAGTCCCTTGAGGATGCGAGGGTTCGACTGCTTGATCATGTCATCGGAACCCTCTGGCCCGGGGAGGAACCCATCGGGGTGATGGGTCACTATGAACCCTCGACTGATCGGTACAGACCGTTGATCGCGTCGAACCTCGACCAGGCATTGACTGCCTATGCTCTTGCCCGTGCATCGGATGATGAAGGGATAGGCCGGGAGAGAAGCGATGAAGCAGTCCGTGTTGCTGCAACGATCCTCGACCTCCTGTCCGAATCGGATGACCTGGAGAAATCCTCTGTGGAGCATGCCTCGTTCCTCCTCGCCCTGAGCTCCATGAAGGACCTCGAGACGAGCGAAGGCATCGATCTCCACAGGGATGCCGCGATCGGCCACTTCGAGGAACTCATTGAGGAGACCTCCAACGGGAACACCGTGGACTCCCATGCCATGAGCATGGCATCCCTCGCGATGGCCGGCATGAAACGACATGAGACGGCCAGGGCACTTGCCGACAACGCGTGGGCTTCGACGCCGATCGAACGCCACGTATCGCTGATGCCCTGGATCGCCTGGTCGGAGCTTGCATTGGCGGGAGAAGACGGCCCGGCACATGCGGAGGAATTGTCCGGACTCAGGGCGGTGCTTCATGAACGACAGGTGCCCTCGGGCGACGCCCGCTTCGGAGCGGAACTTGTCGGCGGGTTCCTCCTTGGACAGGATCCCGTCGACGTCGATGCACAATCGCTTCGACCTGCCGCAGCCATGCCCGCCATGCTCCTCTCGAATCATCTGACCGAACCCGCGGAGCGGCTCGACATGATGAACCGGTTGAATGCACTTGCCGGCTTCCTGTTGAGACTGCAGATGAGTTCCGAAGGAGCTTCTCTTCATCGAAACCCGGAACGTGGAATCGGAGGAATCCGGATGGCCTTCTGGGACAATCGCATGCCTCCGGCGGTTCAGGTCATGGCCCTGCTGGCCTTGCAGGAACTGCTTGCCATCGAAGATGCATATGGCATCGTTCCAGGGGAAGATCCGGAACTATACTGAACTGCATCCTTGTACCCTGCTCCTTCAAGAAGGAGGTTCGTGTGAAATCGCAAGTCGACTTCCAACTCCTGCGGCTCTTCCTGTGTTCCATCGTGGCGATCGCCATGCCTGCAGTCACCGTGAAGTCGCAGATGCAGGGGCAGTTGCATCAACAGGCCCGTATGCAGGAGACCGAGGCGATGATTCTCGGCGCACTCGTCTATACCGACCTGTCGGCCGAATTCAACAACACGGAACTCCAGACGGCCATGAAGTTCATCGAGGATTCCACCGGAACCAGGATGTACATCAAGTGGCAGAACGAATCATCTCCCTATGGGCTCGACCCGGAACACCCGATCACGATGAGCATCGAACACATGCCTGCACTGGACGTTCTTGAACGCGTTCTCGATGCAGGTACCAGAGAAGATGAAGACTGTTCCTGGCAGTTCAATCACGGCATGCTCGAGGTCGGTCCAAAGGAATGGTTGGGTCGGCGAAGTGCACAGCTCATCCGGATGTACGACATCGAGAACCTGATCTTCGAGATCCCCGACTTCGACAATGCACCGACTCTCGATCTCGGGAACTTCGGGGGAGGTGGAGGTGGACTCGGTGGTGGCGGATTCGGAGGCGGAGGCGGTGTCGGTGGTGGCGGCGGCGGTGGTGGATTTGGCGGTGGCGGCGGCACTGGCGGCGGAGCCGGTGGTGGCGGAAACCCGGGATCCCTGAGCCCGACCGACGAGGATGAACGCATCGAGCAGTTGATCCAGCTCATCGTGGACTTCGTTGAACCAGGTGCATGGAATCGAAACGGAGGATCCTGGGCAAGCATCCGTGCATACCGTGGATCCCTGATCATCCGTGCACCGGATTTCGTTCAACGCCAGCTTGAAGGATATCCCTTCGAACCGATTCGTCCGAAAGGTTCCTCCTCGAACAGGACACTGCTCTACGAGCAGGATGGCATCTCCGTCGTCGTCCCCCTGTCGGAACGACTGAAGCGGGAACGTGAACAGGAAGAAGCGAACAAGCCGTAGATCCCGGGTTTCAGGACGAACCGCTGCCGAGTTCCCGGGATACGAGTTGGTCACCGCCGTCAATCAGCCTGCGCAGAACGGATGCGTCAAGGGACGCCGGGATCTTCTCCGGGCCATGCTCGAGCAGAACCCTCAGTACTGCCACGGCGACGATCGATGGAGGACGTGTTCCATCAGGTGACCAGAGGTTGTAGTCCGCCCAGGAGAGGGACAGCGTACAGGCCTCCCCACCGAACGTGATCGAGAACTTCAACCCGCTTTCCTCTTCCTGTTCCGAGATGACCTCGACCTGCATGCATGCCTCCGTGTCGCGGAATGAATGCAAACAGGGTAGCCTGATGGACAATTGCGTGTCCCTTTGCTGGGCAGACTGGCACTACGATGAACTTCCTGCTTGAAACACTTCGACTGGGTCTCTGGAATCTCCGGCTGCACCTGCTCCGTTCGACCCTCACGAGCCTCGGCATCATCCTCGGGGTCGCTGCCGTGATTCTCATGGTGTCGATCGGTGAAGGAAACAAGCAGACGGCCCTCCGTGACATCAAGCAGCTGGGCGCGAACAACATCATCGTCCGATCAAGGAAACCGCCTGAATCGAGTTCATTCGGCAGCCAACGTCGGTCGTTTCTCGTTTCATACGGCCTGCTCGATGCCGACCTGGAGCGACTGGCGGCCTTCGTCCCGGAAGCCGAGAAGATCATTCCGTTGAAGACCGTCGGATCGGAGGTCTCCTACAAGCACAAGCGGATCACGAGCCAGACCTACGGAACCCTGCCCGCGTTGAAGGGTGTGCTCAATCTCGGTGTCGAGAAAGGCGGCAGATACCTCTCCGAGCAGGACCTGGAACTCAGGCGACCGGTCGCGGTCATAGGGCATGGTGTCGCGGAGCAGCTCTTTCCACTTGAAGCGCCTGTCGGGAGGGAACTCCGGATCGACCAGAGCGTCTTCACGGTCATCGGTGTCCTTGAACCGGTCGGGCTCTCGGGAGGCGCAGGCGGAGCCCTCGTCGGCCGTGATCTGAATCAGGATGTGCATATCCCGCTCTCGACGGCCGAGATGCAATTCGGGGACGTCGTCGTTCGCCGGGTGTCTGGTTCCTTTTCGGGTGAGGAGATCCGATTCTCGGAGCTGTACATCACCGTCGCATCCACGGATGAAGTCATTGATGTCGCCGGACAGATCCAGAAGATCATCGATGTGGGGCATTCAGAGGACAAGGATGTCGCGTTGATCGTTCCATGGGAGCTGCTCGAGAACGTCAAGCGAACCACCTTCGCGATGAACCTGCTCCTGACAAGCATCGCGGCAATCAGCCTCCTCGTCGGTGGCATCGGCATCATGAACATCATGCTCGCCTCCGTCATCGAGCGGACCCGTGAAATCGGAATCCGGCGGGCGCTCGGAGCCACCCGGAAGCACATCATCTCCCAGTTCCTCGTCGAAACCGGAACGCTCTCCGCGGTCGGTGGCCTGCTGGGCATCCTGCTTGGAGTCACGCTGTCGATCGCCGTGGCCGATGTGCTTCCCTGGTTGATGAGCCAGCCATCCATCCAGAACATCATCGAGACGGACATCAGCTTTGAGACCCAGATTACGGGCTGGTCGATCATCGCCTCCTTCCTGGTAGCGTCCCTGACGGGCCTCGTCTTCGGCATCTACCCTGCAATCGTGGCGTCAAGACAGGATCCCATCGTCGCCCTTCGCCACGAGTAACCGGCCTGGAACGGGTAGGCTGTAGAGATTCATGACGAACACCGATCCAAATCAGGACGCACGGAGAATCAGCCTCGCGAACAAGTGCCTGATCCTCTTCGGCTGTGCCATCGTCGTCATCCTGATTCTCGCCCTGTCCGTGCCATGGTTCAGGACGTATTCCCTGGTGCGGGAGTACCAGGTCGAAGTGGCAGACCAGATAACAGAGGCGTGGCTCGAAGCCCGGTTCACGCAGGATCCCGAATCCTCGTCGAACATCGTCGAGAATGAGATTCCCGGCCTTGCGATCTCCTTCCACATGCTTGGTGATCCAAACACGACGCCGTTCATCTCGGCTGCGATCTCGGCCTTCCAGGCAGATCCGGGACTGGCCTACTTCGAATCGACCTCGGTGAAGGATGATCAGGAGCTCTTCAGCTACGCCATGCCGATCCGAGCCCTTCGACTCCAGAGGCTCCGGAATCCCTCCGCGACCACCTTCAGGCCGGGTGTGATCGAACCTGCCGTGTCGGATCCACTCCGCGCCGTGCTCGTGGTCGAACGAACGACTGATTTCGGCGAAACCCAGCTGCAACTGTCGAGGTCGTACATCATCATCACCGGAATCGTTGCCGGCCTCCTGGCCGTCATCGTCTTCTACTTCATCCTGACCAAGCTCATCTTCTCACCCGTTCGACGACTCCGCGATACGGCCGAACGCGTCAGCACCGGCGACATCACCGCAAGGTCGACCATCCGGACCGGCGATGAATTCGAGGAACTCTCGAGCAACTTCAACGCCATGCTCGACCAGGTCCAGGAAACTCAGTCGCGCCTGCAGCGCATGAACGAGAACCTCGACCTGAAGGTCGCCGAACTGGCCGAGGCGAATGTCGGTCTCTGGGAATCGACCAACTTCAAGACCGAGTTCCTCGCGAATGTCAGCCACGAACTGAGAACACCGCTCAACTCCATCATCGGATTCGCCGAACTGCTGCTTACCGATTCGGGGCAGGACGAGGATCCGAAACGTGCGAGACACCTCTCGAACATTCTTGCCAGCGGTCGCTCCCTCCTGGAGCTGATCAACGACCTGCTGGACATGGCGAAGATCGAAGCGGGTCGAATGGAGGTCAACCTCGAACCCATTTCGATCGAGGATCTCCTCGAGGGACTCGCAGGCATCATGACACCGCAGGCGTCGGCGAAGTCCATCGAACTCGACTGCCAGGTCGAAGATGAACTGCCCCAGCTTGAAACGGACCCGGGAAAGCTCCAGCAGATCCTCTACAACTTCCTGAGCAACGCCATCAAGTTCACCCCGGAGCATGGACATGTGACGATCCAGGCCGAATCAGCCGGGGAGCATGTGCTCCTGAGCGTTTCCGATACCGGACCGGGCATCGCACCGGACATGCAGGACCTGATCTTCGAGAAGTTCAGGCAGGCCGATGCGAGCCATACGCGCGAGTTCACCGGAACAGGTCTTGGCCTCGCGATCTGCAGGGAACTGGCCGAACTGCTCCAGTGTGAACTCGCCGTCGAATCGATGCCGGGGCGTGGATCCACCTTCTCCGTCACGATCCCGCTGACGTACACCCCGCCGAAGGCGCCATCCCTGATGGGATGATCACGACTCCCCTCCCGGGGTGTCCCAGTCGTGGTCCTTGTCACGTCGCAGGGTAACCCCGCCCATCTTCACGCATCGGCGGCAGATCAGGGCTTCCCCCATCGGGCTTTCCCAGCAGGGAACGTCGTGATTCGACAGGCACATCGTGCAGTCACGCCCCTCCTGCGCATTCCCACCGTCAAGTTCGACGATTTCCATCCATGCCACCTTCAGGCAGTCCCCGCAGATGACCGAGCCATGGTGGCCTTCGATGCATGGCAGGCCCAGCGACCAGGCCGCCCTCAGGCAGAAGTCGCAGAGGATGTCCTCCGGTTGAACATTTCCAGGATCGACACCCTCGCGATACATGCGATCAACTCCGTTTCCTGAGTGTCATGGCCCGGAAAGTACGGCCCTCCGGCCGGAACTTGCGCTCGTAATTCGTCCCGACCACCTCCGAGGGACCAGCCGATCCCGGGGCATCGAATTCGAGACGATCGAAGCGGGCTTCGTACTTCGCCGCGTGTTCCTCGTACCACTCCCACAGGTCATCATGATCCGTCACGATACGAAGCTCACCGGACGTCACCAGTACCCGTTCGAACTGGTCAAGGGTCTCATCCTGGACCACCCGCCGCTTGTGATGCTTCTTCTTGGGCCACGGATCCGAGAAGTACAGGTGCACGACCTCGATGAATCCATCCGGGCACCAGTGGGTGATGAACTCTGTCGCATCCCCCAGGAGGATCCGGACATTGTTCAACTGGTGTCTTCGAAGACGATCGGCCGCGTGATGAGCGTACGCACCGGCCCACTCGATCCCGAGGAAGTTCGTTGCCTTCTGCAGCACCGCCTGCTGCACGAGGAAGGTGCCCTTCCCGGAGCCGATCTCGAGTTCGAATGGTCTCGATGGATCCTCGAACCAGTTTCTGGGATCGATGCGTCCTTCCGAAGGAGGTGGCAGGTCCGCCAGTACGTATTCCCAGTCACCCGGGTCCAGCGAGCCTTTCCGCGACAGGCCGGCACTCATGTGTTGACACTCACGTGTACGCCGCTGTCATCATCGCCACCGTGCTTCGGCCGTGGTACTGGAGCACCGGACGTGCCATGGATCGAGGCCAGGACCGGTACTCCCGTCCCCTTGCCTTTCAGTGGATTCTTCCAGACCAACGCACCTGTCACGGGGTCGAGGCAGTAGGTGTAGCCGTTGAAGGACACGATGAGGCGATCACCATCCAGCAAGATCGCCGGGGAAGCGAGCGTGGCATCATCGCATTCCCACTCCCAGGCCATCTCCCCCGTGTATCGATCGAGGGCGAATACCTGATCGTTGAATGCCGTGAAGACCAGATCCTTGAGTCCTCGAACAATCTCACTCATCGTTCCTGCTCCGTTCGTTGATCCAACTGCTCATGTCCTCGAGAACACGGGGCTCGATGGTAATCTCGATTCGTTCATACTCGGATATGGAACCCGTCTCGGCCGGTTGAAAGAGGTGATTGAGTCCCTCGTATTCCCTCGTGGTCACATCGGGGTTCCCTGCAGCAGCACGCTTGATGGCAGGCAATTCGTGCTCGGACAGGACCTGCACGTCGAGGGAGCCGTTGATGGCGAGAATCGGCATGTCGAGCCGGGAGAGCACGGTCGAGCCGTCATGTGAAAGGTACCACTGCAGCCAGGGCAGCTGAGCCTGCTTGACAGCATCCGCCACGAAGGCGTCATCCACCTCGATGTCGAGTCCCATGGTCTCCGTCTGCAGGATGGAGAGTCTTCGCATGGGCTCCGCCAGTTCTTCCGCGGATGCACGATCCTTGACCATGCCCATGACGAAGATGAACTGCTCGACGACCTCCTCGATGGTCTCGGCATCAACGCCTTCCACTTCCATCAGTCGGCGATTCTGATCGGCCAGCATCTCGATCCCGGGACGACATGGTCCAGCCAGAAGGACGACGAAGGCGATGTCGGTTCGTTGATCGGCGACGATCGGAGCAACAATGGCCCCCTCGCTGTGCCCGATGAGCCCGATGTGTTCCCGGTCGATATCCGCTTGGGTGAGCAGGTAGTCGACCTGGAGCGACGTGTCGGAAGCGAAATCGAGTGTCGTCAGGTCCAGAAGCGTCGATCGATCCGGCACGAAGGAATCGCCCGCTCCCCGGTCATCGGCACGTAGGACGGCGATCCCCTTGCGAGTCAGGTGATCAGCCAGGACCAGGAAGGGCTTGTGCCCCATGATTTCCTCGTTGCGATCCTGCAGCCCTGAGCCGGTGATCAGTACGACGGCAGGATGCGGGCCGGGCCCCGGCGGGATGGTCAACGTCCCTGCGATGGTGTGGCCGTCTGGATGCGAAAGCTGAACTTCCCTGGATGCGTAGGGAAAGGGAGGCTTGGGCTCCTGGGGCCTGTTGTAGGTGGTTGTCGCATCCACATCCGCCGTGAAGACAAGATCCTGCTGGAATCCACCTTGCTCGAAGTTCACGGTCATCTTCTCATCCGACAATTTCGTCTCGAAGATGGCCGGACCTGCACCGGCGTGCAGCGTCATTCGGACCAGTCCATCGTCACTCGGAACAACCTCCAAGGGGAACGCGACCAGTTGCTGTGATGGAATGGACAGGTCTGCATGAAGACGTCCATCGGCCCCGGTGGCCGTGTCGAGAATCATCGGGATCTCCATGGCCCCGGCCTGCAGTGCCGAAGACCATCGCTTCCTGCCCGGCATGGAGGACACCTCCGGGTAGGAAACCAGATCCAATGAACCAGTCCCTTCTTCACCCTTCTTCTGAATGGAACCCGTGATCGAGGCGCCCGTACTCGTTCCATCGACGGTGAACATTGTTCCATGCACATCGACCTCGAACGAGAAACTTTCTCCGGAGGAACTCCAGGCCCCGATCGGTTGGTCCATCAGTTGCGCAGGCAGCGTCGTGAGAGTCGACTCCTCTCCGTCAAGCTCGAGTACGCAGAATATGGAAGGCCAACCCGGGAAGGTGCCCTGGCCCCCCCAACGTCCCTCGACCTGTCCATGCGAAGGCAGGACTAGAACACAGGTGGCAAGAAGGAGTGCAAGGCGCATCAGGAGATCTCCTGACCGCATTCTAACGCCTTGGCTTCTCAGCCCTGCTGGGCGAATTCGACCTGGCGTGCATCCGACCAGAGGTCCTCGAGATCGTAGTAGGCGCGCCTGCTGGGCTCGAAGAGGTGAACCACGACGTCGATGAAATCGACGACGATCCAGGTCGAGGAGGGGTCTGAATTCGTACGGCACCACGTGTAGCCGGTGTCCTTGCCCAGTTTCCCGATCTCCTCGGACACCGAACGCATCTGCCGATCGCTCGTTCCGGATCCGATCACGATGTAGTCGCACACCTGGCTGATCCCGGTGAGATCCAGCAACAGCACGTCCGTGCAATGACGATCCTGCATGAGGCGAGCAGCCTCCCGGGCGAAGAGGGAACCCTCTTCACTCCGCCTGCCGCCGGCCTTCGCCTGCTCAGCACCCGCCATGATTCATCCCAGGATCAACCAAGGCCGAAGGCCGCAGATACGGTCGGGCCGAAGTGGACCACCAGTCCGGCGAAGACGACGGATACGACGGCGATGAGCTTGATCAGGATGTTGAGCGATGGACCGGAGGTGTCCTTGAACGGATCACCGACCGTATCACCGGTCACGGAAGCCTTGTGGGCATCCGATCCCTTGCCGCCATGATGATCAGCCTCGATGTACTTCTTGGCGTTGTCCCATGCACCACCCGAGTTGGCCATGTAGATCGCCAGGGCGAAGCCGCTGGTGAGACCACCGACCAGGAGGCCCATGACGCCACCGACGCCGAGAATCAGGCCCACCACGATGGGGGTGATGATGGCAAGCAGCGAGGGAACCACCATTTCACGCTGGGCTCCGGCCGTCGAGATCGATACGCATTCCTGGTAGTCGGGATATTCGACGCCGTCGATCTCGACCCGCGTGGGCCATTTCATCGGGTCCTCGACATCCTTCTTCTTCATGCCATCGGCCTTGAACTTGTCCCGCATCAGACCGAACTGGCGGCGGCACTCGTTCATCATCCTGTAGGCGGCGCGGCCCACGGCGTTCATGGTCATCGCGCAGAAGACGAAGGCGAGCATGACGCCGAGGAAGAGCCCGCCGAGAACACGGGGGTTCATGATCGAGATGTCGTAGAACGCCGCCATGTGCTTGAGCGTGGCGATGTCGGCCGGAACGAGCTTGAACATGTACGAACGCCCGTCTTGCTTCGCTTCGACGAAGTAGGCCCTGTTGTGATCGGACCATTCGCCACTGGCTTCGAACTCCTCGCCAACCGGGCAGATGTCTGCAAAACCGGTAACGACTTCCCTGGATCCAAGCATCATGGCTCCACCCGCGGTCGTCTCACCATTGACATTGGCGACGAGGCGGAACTCGCCGTGCCCCATGTTGAGCATGTGGAGATCCGTGGCCCTGTCGGACTTAGGCATGTTGTCCTTGAACTTCATCACGCTCGATGCATCGAACCCTTCACCGCCAACGTTGGCGACGGGGGTCGTCCACTCCTTGACGGAATGCTTGTTGACGAGCGCGACATTCACCACGATGGCGTAAGCCGCAAGAAGCGCCAGCGCCGTCAAGGCTGCGGAGCCGATTGCGAATCCCTTGCCGGTGGCGGCCGTCGTGTTGCCCAGCGAATCGAGCATGTCGGTTCGTTCACGGACGAACGGAGGCTGTCCGGTCATCTCGGCGTTGCCGCCTGCATTGTCCGCAATCGGACCGTATGCATCGGTCGCGAGCGTGATGCCGAGGGTGCTGAGCATGCCGACGGCGGCGATGCCGACGCCATAGAGGCCCAGCAGGAAGTTGTCGGTGCCGCCGCTGAACCCGAAGGCCAGCAGGATGGCGATGACGATCACGACCAGGGGAGCCCACGTGGACTTCATGCCTTCGGCGATGCCGGCGATGATCACCGTGGCATGACCGGTCTGGGTCTGCTCGGCGATTCGCTGCGTCGGGGCATGTTCATAGGAGGTGTAGTACTCGGTTGCAAAGGCGATGACCAGGCCCGCGGAAAGACCGGTGATGATGGCCATGGTCGGCTGCCACCAGGCGTAATGTTCGGCCACGGCCGGGTCCTTGAGGAGAATGTAGAACAGCACGCCGGCGGCAATGGCCACCAGGGCCGATGCGAACCACACGCCCATGTGGAGTCCCTTGAGGAGTTGGCTGAAGGAAGCTCCTTCCTTCGCTCGCACAACGAAGACACCCATGAGTGAACAGCAGATTCCGACACCGGCAAGGGCCATCGGCGCAGAGGCGAGGATGTATGCCATCTTCTCGGAGACGGCGCCGAAGGCGCCTGTCAGGGCGGCTGTTGCACCCAGAGCCATCGAGGCGAGGATCGAGCCGTAGTAGGATTCGTAGAGGTCGGCTCCCATGCCCGCGACGTCACCGACGTTGTCGCCGACGTTGTCGGCGATCGCAGCCGGGTTGCGGGGATCATCTTCGGGAATGCCGGCCTCGACCTTGCCGACGAGGTCAGCACCGACGTCGGCGGCCTTCGTATAGATGCCGCCACCGACACGAGCGAACAGCGCCTGGGTCGAGGCACCCATGCCGTAGGTCAGCATGATGGCCGTGATCTCTTCAAGACCGGTATTGGGGATGAACTGATTACAGACCAGATACCAGACGCTCACGTCGAGCAGTGCGAAACCGACGACCACCAGGCCCATGACCGCACCTGACCTGAAGGCGACCGTGAGACCGTCATTGAGGGACTGCTTGGCTGCCCAGGTTGTTCGCGCGGAGGCGTTGGTCGCCATCTTCATGCCGAACCAGCCGCAGAGGCCGGAGAAGAGACCGGCGATGGGGACACCGAGGGCCGTCCAGAGCGGCTGGATGTCGAGTGTTCCCAGGACGACGAGGATTGCGATGAGCGCCACGAAGACGATCGAGACGACCTTGTACTGGCGTACGAGGTACGCCATGGCACCCTTTCGCACGGCCTCGGCGATCCTGATCATCTCAGGTTCACCTTCACTCTTGGCCATCACGCTTCGGCTGAAACCGAACGCGAAGACGAGGGCCAGGATTGCGCCGATGGGGGCAATGAACCAGACCCAGGCGTTGTCGACGATGTGCTGGATATCCGCCAAATGAAGTGCCGTCACGTCACTCACTCCTCAAAAGATGACTCGAGGTCATTCCTGGATTTCAACGATGCCGGTCGCGACATCGAGTGCATGCAAGACTTGTTTCGGTTGTGGGTCCGGAGTGGAGGGGCAGGAGAGTCGATCAATGATCGTCACGTGTCCATTCCTTCAATACGGGACTCGGTGCCCACGAAAGAACATCCTGGATCAACGGCCGCCGCTGCGTCCGCCGCCGCCGCCACCGCCGCCGCCGCCGCGACGAGGTCCACCGGACCCG
>PBMX01000039.1 GCA_002722935.1 Phycisphaerae bacterium
CGTGAAACCCCGTGCATCTGGATGGTGCCCTTGACCTGGTAGAAGCCCGGCCTGAGCAGCGTGGCCTCCTTGCTCTTGAAGGTCATGGTCGGGAACTCGACGGCATTGAAGAAATCCATGCTCTTGAGGTGGTTGTCGAGCTGCTCGTTGGCCGTATCGACGCTGTTGATGTCGATGGTGATGTCGAGGGAGAGCCCGTGTTCGCTGCCTTGCGTGTACTCGATGTCTCCTGTCACATCATTGAATCGCCCGTAGAACCGGCCGGCACCAAGGTGGTGCACCTTGAAGATGGCCGTTGAATGGACGGCGTCGACTTCGAACGTCTTCGACTTCGCAACTGGTTCAGATGGGACAGGAGCGTCCTGGGTGTTCCAGAAGGCTCCCATCGATCCGAGGCCGAGCAGGAGAACAGATGTGACAATCAATGTGTTTTTCAACATGGCAGTTGGCTCCTTGTTCAATATTCTTCGACTGGAAGGCCCATTCCACTTCGATCAGGATCGGCAGGCCGCACGGCGGGGATGAATGGGCGCTCCTCGATGGCCTGAAGCATTTCGGCGATGGCGACATCCAACTGTGGATCGCCACCGTCGACCATCAGCGATGGGTCCGCGATGACCTCGATGTCAGGGTCGACACCGTGGCCCTCGACGCCCCAGGTGCCGTCATTTTCATAGAAACCGAACCGTGGCACCGCGATGTAGCCGCCGTCGATCGGTCCGGGATTCCCGGAAATGCCCACGAGGCCGCCCCACGTACGTGTTCCGATGAGTGGTCCCAGGCCAGCCTGCCTGAAGAGCCATGGGAACATGTCACCGCCGGAGCCGGCTCGTCCGTTGATCAGCATGCACTTGGGACCGGAATGGCTCGCCTGTGGAGTCTTCCAGTCCTTGCCGTCACGCAGCGCGAACCAGTTGGTGACGGGTCGGTTGAGCAGTTCGATGAATCGATTTGGAATCTGTCCGCCGCCATTCCAACGCTCATCGATGATGAGGGCATCCTTGCCACTCTGCCCGTAGAACTGCCTGTAGAGATCGTTCTGACCGTTCACGCCGGTGTCCGGGACGTAGATGTAGCCGACTCGACCGCCCGTCGCCTCATCCACGTAGGCCCGGTTCCTCTCGATCCAGGCGCGGTATCGAATGCGCCCGTCATTGCGCATCGGCTTGACGATGACCTACCTGGCCTCCTCGTCCAGCACGGGGGATTCACTCACGGTGAGTTCCGTGTGCGGTCCAGCCGTTCCGATGAAGGCGTGGTGGGGGTCCTTCGTCATGTCGAGCGGGATACCGTTGACCGCCAGGAGGTAGTCGCCTTCGTGGACATCCACGCCCGGCATGCTCAGGGGTCCGCGAGCATCTGAATCCCAGGGCCCACCGGTATGAATGGTCTTGAAGCGATACGCCCCATCGGCCAGTTCGAAGTCGGCGGCCAGCAGGCCGACGGGAATCCTTCCGCCACCGGGCTCCATGTCGCCGCCACCACGATAGGCGTGGCCGACATTGAGTTCGGCGATCATCTCCCCGATGACATGATTGAGGTCCTCGCGGCTCATCACGTCCGGGAGCATGGCCGCGTACTGGACGCGAACCGCTTCCCAGTCCACGCCGTGCATGTTCTCGACGTAGAAATAGTCGCGGAAGGTACGCCATACATCATTGAAGATCTGTACCCATTCCTCGCGGGGGTCGATGACGACGACCATGCCGCGTGTTCTTGCGGACTGGGCCTTGCCGCCTGAGCCGGCATTGCGAATCGACACCGAGCTGCCTCGCTGGTGTGCGATCTTCTTGCCGTCGGCCGACAGTTCGAAGTAGCCCATCGTGGCATTTGCGGATGAGCCCGTGTCTTCGCTGTCGGTGATGTCGTACGTATGGAGTTCGCCGTTCCTGAGGTACAGCAACTCGTTGGAGTCGTTGACCACCAGGTTGCCGTAGGACCCGACACCGGTCGGCAGCAGGACGGCGCGGGATTCGATGTCCTCGAAGTGGATCTCGACGGGCTCGTCCTTGTCCTTCTTCTCGTCCTTGCTGTCACCGCCGTCACCACCACCACCGCCGGAGTCGCCTCCGCCTTCGCGGGTGGCGGTCATGATCATGGTCATGCCCTCCTCGCTGCGTTCACCGACAATGGTGTCACCCTCGACCTTGAAGATGGTCGGTTCGGGATCGTCCTCGTTGGTCAGGCTCAGTTCTCCGGATCCGGGATCCCAGGTGCCTTCTACGTCCAGGTCTTCGCCCATCATGTCGATCGAGACCGTGCCGGTGACGGAGTAATCCTCTTCCATCTCGAGCACCATGGTGAAACTGATCGAGGGGACCTCGCCCGGGGCGCCGATGATCTCGACGCTGCCGTTCCAGGTTCCGCTGATGGGGTCATCGAAGAGCAGTGAAAGGTCGAAGAGGCCGGAGGGGGCGGAGGCGTCATCGTCCTCATGTCCCTCGTCTCCATTGTCGTCATGCCCCTCGCCATCATTCTCGTCGTGGGCGTCTCCATCCTCGTCGCCTTCTTCATCACCTTCCTCTTCATCTCCATCCTCTTCGTCGCCCTCTTCCTCTTCCTCCTCGTCCCACTCGACCTCGTCGAATTCGACGGTCCAGAGCGCATCCATGTCGTTGCGCAGGGGGACAGCGTAGAGATTGCCGGGTTCGGTGTAGATGAAGGTTCCGTCGACGGGAGAGTATTCAGGCCGGAACGTGCGGCCACTCGTGAAGTAGAGGTATTCACCCTCGCGATCGAAGGCCGGAGATGAGTCACTGAACATCGGGCTGGTGATGCGATGATGCTCGTCGCCTTCCGAATCGTAGATCCAGATCGACGACATGCCGTTGTCGTCCATGCGGTCGTAGGCCAGCCACATCGAATCATGGGACCAGCTGGTCGACGGACGCTGCGCATAGGTGTCCGTGACCACGTGTCGTCGCTCGCCGGATTCGACATCGATCATGTGGAGGTCGCCGGCCTTGCCCGTGTAGAGCAGCTTCTTCGAGTCGGGGCTCCATTCGGTCGAGTACTTGAACGGCCCGGCGTCGGTCGTCAGCTGCCTGCGCTCACCCTTGCCGTCGGATTGAATCATGTAGAGCTCGTATTCACCGGATTCATCGCTGAAATAGGTGATCCACCTGCCGTCGGGGCTCCACATGGGATCCCGTTCCGCGATGCCGGCCGTATTCGTCATGTTCCGGGCTACGCCATGTTCACTGGGCAGTGACCAGATTTCTCCACGTGCCTCGACCGCGACACGCTTGCCCTTGGGGGAGATGGCGAAGTTCTCGATGGAGTCGTTGGTCTCGATGCGTCGATGCCTCACGGATGGTCGGTCACCGGGAATGATGACCTCGACGGTTCGTATCGCTCCCGAGGAGATGTCCAGCACCATCAGGTCTGCACCGTGCTGGAAGATGATCTCGCCGCCGCCATCGGGACCAGGCCCGATGGAGGGCCAGAGCACGTCGAACTGGTCAAAGTTCGTCACCTGGGTACGAGTCCCGTTGGTCAGGTCGTATCTCCAGAGGTTCAGGCGATGGTTCGGACCGGCGTCCGAGAGGTAGTACAGCATGTCACCGTGCCACATCGGTTGCGTATCCGTTCCTTCCCAGTCGGTGACCTGGACTGCATCGAGACCCTCGAGGTCCATGATCCACACGTCCGACGCCATGCCACCGCGATAGCGCTTCCAGGTTCGACCATCGCGGGAGTGGGGGGTGTAGGCAAGCAGGGCACCATTGCCGTGGATAGCGCCGGCTGCACCATAGGGCACGGGCAGTTCCCTCGGAAGGCCGCCCTCGGCGTCGACCGTGTACAGCTTCAGGTCCTGCCCGAGTCCCTGGTAGTCGTATCCGGCGAACAGCAAACGGTCGCCGGACCAGTCACAGAAGGCCTCGCGATTCGGATGGTGCGTGACTCGAAACGGCTGTCCACCGGTCGTGGGGATCACGTACAGATCCTGCCCACCGTCATAATTACCGGCGAAGGCGATGCGTGAACCGTCATGATTGAAGCGAGGGCGTTCCTCGCGACCCGGTGGGCTGGCCAGGGGGCGTGCTTCACCACCGTCCCGGGACACGGTCCACAGGTCATTGGCATAGGAGAAGACGATGTGATCCCTCGAGATGTCCGGTGATCGCAACATGCCGGCGTGAGGTTCAGCTCCCATCGAGAGATGGCCGGGGATGAGCGTTGCGAGCAGGAAGAGAAGTCCGAGAAGTCTGGAGATCATCGTCTGTTTCCCATGATTGAAGCTGTACCTGTGAAATCCGGGCGGGTTGAGACCCCTCCGGGTCGAACAGGGTAGGCCAGATTCCATCCCCCCAACGTGCCTGGAGGCCGATTTTGCCCCTTTCTTTGCGGATATGACCACCTCTGCGGCCCGCCTGAAGCTGTTCCAGAACGCACAGCCCGACCAGGGCGTACCAATGGAACTGGAAGATGCCCGAAGGACATGATTTCAGAAGCCCCGGTGCCCGGATCGTGCCAGAGTGTCAGTGCCAGGACATCAGCCGGCAGGTGACCAAGACATGAACCACAACCACAGATCCCGCACTGTTTCACTGCTTGCAGCTCTTGCTGCAATATGCAGCGGTTCTTCACTGCTTGCAGCGACGATCCAGGTGCCCGGCGATTCCCGGACGATCCAGGGTGCCATCGATGCGGCCGCGGATGGCGATGTGGTCATCGTTGCCCCGGGGACCTGGAATGAAACGATCAACTTGAAGGGGAAAGCCATCGTGCTCAGGAGCGCTGATGGCCCGGAAGCCACGGTGCTCGATGGCAGGACGCTGCCTGGAAGCATCGTGTACTGCAACGAGGGAGAGACCCGGGAGACCGGAATCGAGGGGTTCACCCTGCGCGGGGGAAGGGGTGACTCCTCGATTCACGGTCCCGGACATACCGTGGGCGGAGCAATGTTCATTTCCGGAAGCAGCCCTCGAATCACCGACTGCATCTTCGAGGACAACACCACGACCATGCATGGCGGAGCGATCTACAGCGTCCGCGATGCGCATCCGACATTCGAGCGGTGTGCGTTTCGAAAGAACAGCTCGGAAAAGGGAGGAGCCGTCTTCTCTCTCCTGAGCAACGCACGATTCACCCACTGCAGGTTCGATGCGAACCTCGCCCGGTTCAGTGGAGGAGCGATCTTCAACTCCAGGCACTGCTCTCCGTCCTTCCTGTCCTGCAGTTTCACCACCAATCAGGCTCTCTACAACGGTGGAGCGATCTACGATTACGAAAGCCACGGAAGCCTGTCACGGTGCACCTTCGAGCGTAACTCGGCCGCATTCAAGGGTGGAGCCGTCTACATCGCCTACCGCAGCGACCCCGTCTTCGCCGAGTGCCGGTTCATGACGCCATCCGACGAGATCGTCGGTCCGCGTGGGACCATGATGGCTTCGAACATCCAGACCGGAGCCTGCTGCCTCGGCGGCGGATGCATCGTCGTCGAGAAGGAAGCCTGCATCGAAGCAGGCGGGTCTTTCAGCGGCAATGGTTCGGTGTGCGAGCCGACCATCACGCTCTGCCCCGAAATCGTCGAAGGCGACCTGAATGGTGACGGCGACGTCAACCGCCGCGACATGGCCGTCCTGATGATGCTCTGGAAGTAGGTCGTACGTACCTAGGGCTCGAGCAGTTTCAACATGACATCACGAACTTCCGTGCAGGCCACCTCGTCGGGAAGGTCGTTGAGTACATGGTTGCTCAGGAGGACCGGCGCACGATCGTCGCCGAGGTCGGTTCGGCCGTGTGATCCCTTCACGAGCGAGGTGTCCAGGGGTATCACGTCCAGCAACGTCCGGAACCCGAGTTTCCGCCGGGCAAGTTTCATGGCGATCCGGAGCTTCGGCATCGAGAGCCGCGGATCGAGGAAGAGTTCACGGGGGTCGTAGCCGGGCTTTCGATGGATGTCGACCGTCCTCGCGTAGTCCGGGGCCAGGGCATCATCGAACCAGAAATCCCACGTGAACCATGCGCGGGGATCACTCACCAGCAGCAGGTCGCCTGAACGCGGATGGTCGAGGCCCTGCCTCGCCATTTCCTCGCCGTCGAGTACCTGATCCACGCCGTCGAGTGATTCGAGCGTGGACCTGGTCGCCTGCAGATCGGCCGGATCATGCACGTAGACATGCGCCACCTGGTGGTCGGCAAGGGCGAATGCCCTGGATGCGCCGGTGTCGAGGTATTCCCGTCCCAGTTCATGTCGAACCGAGAGCAGGCCCGCTTCCCTCAGGGCTCGGTTCGGTGCGACGGCTCCATCGACTCCACCGATTCCGTATTCACTGACGATGAGCACACGGCATCCCTCGTTGATGAAGTGTTCCGCGAGGCTTCCGGCGAGTTCGTCGATTTCCCCGGCGGCAAGAGAAGCCTCCTTCGAATCGGGACCATGCTGCTGGAGGGCGTAGTCCAGGTGCGGTAGGTAGACCAGGTGCAGGTCCGGATGATGCCGTTCATGGACCTGCCTGCTGGCCTCGGCGATCCATCGGGAGGATTCCAGCCCCGCTCCAGGCCCCCAGAAGTTGAACAGGGGGAACGTGCCGAGCGACTCCTGGAGTTGGTCCCGCAATTCGGGAGGATGCGTCCACGTGTCGGGGATCTTTCGCCCATCAGCCGGGTACATCGGTCGTGGTGTGACGGCCCAGTTCGAGGATGCGTGCATGTTGTACCACCAGAACATCGTGCAGCAGGTGATGGCCGGATTGTTCCTCCTTGCTTTTTCCCACACCTTCTCGCCGTGGACGAGTCGGTTCGACTGCTTCCAGAAACGCACCTCGTGCGAGTCGCGGTCATACCACCCGTTTCCGACGATGCCATGTCCGGAAGGAGCCAGTCCAGTCACCATCGAGGCCTGGGCGCTGCAGGTCAGCGCCGGGAAGGTCGGCATGATGCTGCGAGTCATGCCCTCTTCACCGATTCGACGAAGTCGTGGCGTGCTGTCACGCAGCAGCCCCGCATCAAGTCCGACGATGTTGAGGACGACGGTGGGCACGGGCATGGCTCAGGTTCCGGAGATCGATCGATGGGCCAGAGAGGTCAGGGCGAAGCAGGCCAGAGCGAGGAATGCAAGGACGGCCCAACCGAGCATCGCAAGATAGAAGGCATCAAGCAAGGCAATGCCCGAGAGTCCGGCGAGGACGGCATTGACGACGCGTGGAGGGGACTCGAGAAGGAGCCTGTTCATCCGGCCCAGCCACAGGGCGAGAATCACCCCAAAGAGAATGACGGCCCAGGGTTCTACCGCCCCCACCGCAAGCAGGGCCCCGCAGGGGGCAAGTGGAAGCAGCAGGGAATGCCAGGCCGCGGGCCTGCTCCCGGACCACTCCTTGCGAGCGATGCTCGTGACGAGCATCGTGTGGAACCCCAGCCCCAGTCCAAAGGCGATCAGGAGACCGGCGTCCGGGGCGGGAGTGACGGCGAAGGCCGCGATGACGTACACGAGTCCACGGCAGCAGCCCATCAGGAGGATGGCCGGCCAGGCGGCGCGGTGAAGCAGGTCGTAGAGCACGATGCACGTCAGGAGGACCAGGCCCGCCACCAGTCCATGGATCCCACCGGCAAGGCTGCACCCGATGATGCCGACGCCCAGCAGCAGGAGGGCAAGCACGCCAGCCTTACCCCGGGCGATGCGTCCAAGGGCAATGGGTCGTGGGGCGCCTGTCTTCTTGTCATGCTTCGCGTCGATGACATCATTGAGCGCCATTCCACCGAAGTAGAACCCGAAAACGCCGGCAAGCACGATCAGCACTGCGCCCGGATCGATCCATGGCCCGGGGTGATCCGGGCCCAGAGATGCGATGCCGATGGCGCAGCCGACGAGGACGTTCGTCACGCAGGTTGGTGCATTCGAAACCCGAAGGAGTTGAAGCCAGTCCTGGAGACGGGTCATGGGTCAACCTTTCCGGCCAGTTGCTCACGCGTCCAGTTCAGTTCATCGGCAATCGATCGGGCCAGAGTCGATGCCCGGCGATCTTCAGGCAACGCATCCCATGCATAGGTTTCGACTTCCCAGTTCTCGACGTCGCCTTTCGTGGACAGCAGGCGGAGGTCCTGGATCAGTCGCTCCCGGGTCGTCCCGATCGACCCGAGCGTTGGAACGTTGACCGGTACATGGAAATGAACTCTCCAGCAACCGACCTGTTCCTCTTTGAGTGCATCACCGAGATCCTCGTAAAACTTGAGTTCGCCGTCGCGACGTATGACGACCTGATGCATCCAGCGAGGTTCATCGAACGTCGCGAGTACCCCGGCCGCTTCCCGGCGCCGAGTCTCATCCATCGAATCGAAATCGACCTCGATGGCATTGCTCACCTGGACCTTCCCGATGGGGATTCCAAGCGTTTGCAGGCGAGCAAGGATGATCTCCAGGTCCTCGAACATCACCGCGGCATGGCAGAGGTCGACGCAGGCCCCGAGATGACGCCGGACCAGTTCATCCCGGCCCTGTCCGAGGAGCCGTTCCTCGAAGCATGTCACCAGGTCATCCATCGTTCCAAGGGCGCACCCCGGCTCGGGTTCCAGGTCGACGTGAATGCGACAGCCCGTTTCCGATTCAAGGTCGGCCAGCGACTCGACGAGTTCCAGGAGGTTCGTGCAGGCCGCCTCGAGTCGGCCCGCGTCCATGTCGGCTCCCCAGCCGAGTGGAAGGGTGGAGAGGCCCGCCGAGGTTCGACTCCCGCGAAGGGATGTCAGGATGCGTGCGCATCCGAGGGTGTAGCCCACCCGCTCTGGGGTGGACCAGTCCGGCGCGTAGACGTCCTTCTTCACCCGCTTACCGTGGAAGTCGCCGTATGGGAAGGCGTTGAGGGTGAAGACGTCGAGGCCTCGATCCGCCAGTCGACTTCCAAGATCACCGGCATCCACGGACTCGACCAGTCGGGCAGGCAGCCAGAGGCCGACGGGAAGCATGTCAAGGTCGAGGTGGCTGCGAACCTCGACGGCATGCAAATCGAGCTGCGCCACGAGTTCATCGAGCGTCATGCCCGGATGGACATTCGTGCAGTAGCCCAGTTGCATGGTCCGGGCCTCCTCAGGCATCGCCGGCGTCGAATCTCGGGCTCTGTCCCAGGAAGGTCTTCGGGTTCTCGAGCGTGGCCGTCCTGATCGTCTCGGCGGAATGTCCACGCCTTCGAAGTTCGACTATCGCCTTCGGGACCGCCAGCGGGTCGCTGTCACCCCAGTCGCCGGCCGAGTTCATCCAGAGCCGCTCGGTGCCGTAGATCTCGATGATGTCGGCGGCCCGCTGCGGTGTGCACTTGGTCTCCGGATACAGGGTCATGCCGGCCCAGAACCCGCGGTCGAGTACATCCGCGACCGTGTGTTCCTCGACGTGATCGATGAGAACACGATCCGGCTTCAGTTTCGTATTCGCGATCGCGTCCATGATCAGGAGGGTGCCCTTGCGCTTGTCCTCCAGGTGAGGCGTGTGCACGAGAACAAGCTGGTCGCGTTCCTCGGCGAAGGCCAGGTGCTCCTCGAGGATCGTCATCTCGTTCTTCGAGTTCTTGTTCAGGCCGATTTCACCGATGCCCAGCACGTTGGAACGCTCGAGAAACTCCGGAAGCAGGCTCATGACCTCGCGGGCGAACCCCGGATCCTCGGCCTCCTTCGGGTTGACGCAGAGCCAGCAGTGGTGGTTGATGCCGTACTGCGCGGCGCGCGCCGGCTCGGATTCGGTGAGTTGGCGGTAGTAGTCGAAGAAGCCCTGAGGTGAACTCCTGTCGAACCCGGCCCAGAAGGCCGGCTCGGTGATGGCGGTGCATCCGGCAAGCGCCATGCGCCGATAGTCGTCGGTCGTGCGGGACACCATGTGGATGTGCGGGTCGATGTAGGTCATGCACCGCTGCCCGCCGGCGGGGGTGTGCCGCAGGCGCCCTTGCCGGGAGCCACGTCGACCAGTTCACTCGAGGTATCACTCATCAGGTCAAGGACCCGCCTGACCCGGTCGCCTTTGCCGTCATCGAGGACCTCGAGGGCCCGTCGCAGGGCGGTGATCCTGAAGTCATCCGCTTCATCACCGGCCTTGCCGGCTCGATCGACCCGGTCGAGAAAGGCGGCGATGTCGAGGAGCTTGGCACGATGCTCGAGGAAGTAGGCATCGACCACGTCGGTACGGGACATCGGGTTGGGAGTTTCGGAATCCGCCATGGAGGCCGATCTTACCCCACTCGGCTCGATTCATTCAGTCCCACGCTTCGAACATCATCGATTGCCCTGCGCATCACGTTCAGGTCGATCTCGTGGACATCCAGCGGCTTCCCGATCTCCTCGACGAGGGTGATCGTCAACTGGCCCCCGAGGTGTTCCCTGAACTCGCGGAGTCCTTCAAGGAGGACCTCGTGATTGCCGAGCGCCTCGTGCTGGAGGGTGAATCCCATGTCCAGCAGGCAGCAGCGCGTCGACTTGAGCACCGATTCATCAAGCCGGCCGATCATGGCGGCGTAGGTCAGGTCGATGAGCAGCCCTATGGCCACGGCTTCACCGTGCTTCAGGTCGAAGCCGCTCATCTGCTCGAGCTTGTGGGCGGACCAGTGTCCGAAGTCGAGCGGGCGTGCAGTGAAGCGTTCAAAGGCGTCGCCGCCCTCGATGATGTGCTTCATGTGCAGGTGGGCCGAGCGTTCGACGATGCCTTCCATCGCGTCCAGGTCACGGGTTCGTGTTCGAGCTGCCAGACGCCTCAGTTCATCGAAGAAGGCTGCATCCTTCAGGAGGGCGACCTTGACGGCCTCGCTCAAGCCGGATCGCCAGTCTCGATCGGACAGGCTTGACAGGAGATTCGTATCGTTCACGACGGCCCATGGCGGACTGAAGGAGCCGAGGAAGTTCTTCTTTCCGAAGGCGTTGATGCCGTTCTTCACGCCGACACCGGCATCTCCCTGGGAGAGGGTGGTCGAGGGCATCCGGATCACTCGAACTCCACGGTGAGCGCTGGAGGCGGCGTACCCGACGGCGTCGAGGAAGGCGCCGCCTCCGGCCACGAGCACGAACGACTTGCGGCAGATGCCGTGTGCATCGATCAGCCGGGCCGTCTCGTTGAAGACGTTGAAATCATTCTTCGCATCCTCGCCGCCGGGGAGCGTCGCAACCTTGCCCATGAGTCGGACCAGGTGTGCATTCGCGTCGGCCCAGAGTTCAACCTGGGCCGGCAGTTCCGGGTGTGCCTCTACGAGCCCCTGGTCGAGGCATGCGATCATCCGGCTGGGCCCCTTGTCGGTGGGAAGCAGGCTTGAAAGGATGTCGTTCCCCGGCGCGAGCGCATCTCGCGTCGTGATCAACCGGTGATCCCACTGCACGCTGAACGAGCCTGCCTGGGCGCCGCCTTGATCTGGTCGAGGTTGATCCATGTGGTTCTGCATCGGGTTTCCTGCCAACACTCCTACAGTACGTCAGCATTCAACCGGGTCAAGCACTCGATCCGGGCAGCATGCCTCTGGTGGCTCCAGAAAGGGGGTTGGAAGCGAATTTTCGCCCCTCGTGCGCATGTTCCTCGACCAGGTGTCTATTCCAGCGGCTGAAGGAGGCGGGAACGGTTTTGCCTCGTCGAGCCGCGGATGTCGCATGACATCGAGTAGCCCCGTATCGCAGGGGCAGACACCCAGAATGGGAGGTTCGCATGTACCAGATCGAATGCAAGAGAGAAGAGCAGGACGAGTCGAGCGTCGCGCCGCCGAGCATCGGATACGCCCAGGGAATGCTCTGTTGGCCGGGTCTCCTGGTCCAGAACGTCATGGTGGTGGTGCTTCTCCTTGATCCAGGGGAGGCTTCATGGAATCCGGAGGTTCGCAAGCAGGCATCGTCCGCCGGGTACACCTGGCTCTACAGCGGCATCTTCTGGCTCTTCACGGCGGGGCTGTGCGGAATGATTCTCGTCGCCTGAGCGACCGGTTCAGTGCTTCTGGTTCCAGGCTTCCAGGGCGGCCCCGAGGATCCCGATGCATCTGCCGAGTTTCTCCTGCTCGAGGACGTACGCCATGCGGATCTCGTTCCGACCGAGGCCGGGAGTGTGATAGAAGCCTTCCAGTGGAGCGACGCACAGGGTTTCATTCTCGAGTGTGAACTCGGAAACCATCCATTCACTGAATGCCGTGGCGTCCTCGACCGGGAGCGCAACGGCCAGGTAGAAGGCACCCCGTGGGCGTTCGACCTCGATGCCGATGGAGGCAAGTCCATCCACGAGCATGTTCCGTCGCCGGGTGTATTCCTCGACCACCTCGTCGAAGTAGGAGCGGGGAGTCTGCAGCGCAGCAAGTCCCGCGTGCTGGTCGACGCTGGCCGGTGACAGTCGTGCCTGCCCGAAATGGAGCGCTGCGCGACGAGCGTCCTGGTTCCGCGTCACGAGGCAACCAACTCGAGCTCCACAGGCCGAATAGCGTTTCGAGACCGAATCGATGACGATGGCACACTCCTCCGATCCTGGTCGACTCAGGACCGACGGGGCGCGTGTTCCGGCGGGCGCGTCGTAGACGAACTCGCGATAGACCTCGTCCGAGATGTAGAAGATCCCGTGGCGGGTGCAGATGTCGATGATCGCGTCCAGTTGGGCCTCGTCGAGGACGACGCCGGTGGGATTCCCCGGGGAGGGAATGACGATGGCCCTGGTGGTCGCCGTGATTCCAGCTTCGATGTCTGCTGGATCGATCCTGTACGAGTTCCCAGGTGTCGTTGTGACTGCATCGACCCCGAGCCCGAGCATGTTCGCGTACCCCGCGTAGTTGGTGTAGTAGGGCTCGCATACAAGAATGCTGTCGCCGGGGTCGGTCACGGCCGCCATGGCGAACAGCAGGGCTTCGGAGCCTCCGACCGTTACGACGATGTCATCCGGCGAAACTGGGTTTGAATCGAGCAGGTCGTTGTAGTACCCGGCGAGCCCCTGCCTGTACTCGATGTAGCCGTCACTCGGCGCATAGGCGAGAACCTGCTCGTCGTAGGCCTGATAGGCCTCGATCATGCCCCTGGGGGTGGGAATGTCGGGTTGTCCGATGTTCATGAAGTGGACATCCACTCCCGCATCGACGGCGGTCCTGGCAAGGGCAGCCAGGCTCCTGATCGGAGAAGCCGGTGCGTTCCTGCCACGATTGGAAAGGGAAATGGGCTTGGGCATGTCCTGTACCTCGGGGGGTGAGTATACCGGTGATTTCCCGGATCATGCGCCCCGTCGCTATACTTGCCGGCCTTGACCGTGGGGAACATTCCTGTTCACCACAACTCTACGAACAGACCATGGAGGAGAACCAGACATGCCAGTTCGCGCCCTGATTTTCAGCTTGCTCGCAGTGTTGACATGCACGGCCCATGCCCCAGCCAGCCAGTTGTCGGCCTCATCGAATCCCTCGTCGGGAGCAACCAACCTTGCGATGCAGCTTCGTGCACTTGAGACCATGAACTCCACCGCGGGGGACAGCCTCGCAAAGTCGAAGGAACGCATCGAGCAGATGACCGAGTTCATCAAGTCGAAGGGCATGTGGGATGCCTGGGAAGCCTACACGGCTCCGCCGGAGCACATGCCGCAGGCGATGTCCTTCGAGGAGGCCCTGAAGGTTGCGGTTCATCACGAGCAGGCGATGGGTTCTGCCGAGGGTGCCAACTCCGCGGAGTTGAATCGTCAGGTCAAGGCCTACACCGACCTGGCACGTTCGACCTGGGAGGACTACCAGGGCGCGATGAAGACCGTCGCGAGGATGTCGGACTTCCTCAATGCGAATGATTCGTTCGACGACTACCACCAGTGGGCGGGCGAGATGCAGCAGCAGAAGCACGAGGAGATGATGGCCTCGGCGAAGAAAAATGCCGAGGAGAACGCCCAGAAGCAGCAGGCGCTCAAGGAGGAGGCTGACAGGAACTCGAAGGCCGCCTGGGCGAAGATCGAGGAGCAGCACCAGCAGGCCTTGAAGACCGCCTGGCAGCACCACAAGTTCAACTCGAACCAGCAGTTGAAGTACGACAAGTACGCCATGAAGTACAAGCATGGCTACTGGAACAACTATGGAGACGGCTACGGCGACTGCGGCTACGGCTACGGCTGGTGAACAACCAGCCTGACTGACTCCATGAACATGGACTGGACCCGGGAGCCCGCACTCGTGCGGGCTCCTGTCATTCCGGGATCAGCTGGAACAGTCGCGGGTGATTTCCGCGTAGGCGTTGTGGGAGTGGATGGACTCGAAGTTCTCGCTTCGGATGTGGAACCACTTGATCCGCTCTTCTCCATCGAGAAGCACGGCGAGGTCACGGACGATGTCCTCGACGAACTTCGGGTTGTCGAAGGCTTCCTCCGTCACCCACTTCTCATCAGGTCGCTTCAGCACGGGGTAGACCCTGCAACTGGCCGACTCCTCGATGAGTTCGGCGAGTTCCTCGATCCAGAGCATTCCGTCGAAGCGGACATCGGCCGTGATCAGACATCGCTGGTTGTGTGCACCCCGTGCGGAGATCTCCTTCGAACAGGGGCAGAGACTTGTCGCGGCAGCCGCCACGCTCATCACCAGGTCTTCCCGCTCACTGCTTGATTCGCAGATGAACCTCGTCTTGTAGTCCATCAGGCCCTTCAGCCCGGTCACCGGGGCGGTCTTCGTGATGAAGTAGGTGAAGTCCATCTCCACGTGAGCGACTTCGGCGTCGAGCCTGGAGCGGAGGACCCTGCAGAGTTCAATGAGTCGCTCGGGCCGGATCCCATCGTTGTACTCGTTGAGCACCTCGAGGAACCGGCTCATGTGCGTGCCCTTTCGATCGGATGGAAGGGAGACGAACATGTTGATGTCGGCCACGGTCTGGCAGACACCGCCATCCTGTCGGGCAAGGGTGATCGGGTGGCGGATCTCCTTCACCCCGACCTTGTTGATCGGGACCATGCGATCATCTGCATGGCTCTGGACATCGGGCATGGTCTCGGTCATGCCCTCCAGGGGAGGATGGGATGCTGTTTCGACTCCGTGGGTCACGTGCAGGACTCCATGTTGATCGGGGTGATTCTTTCGCCGCGAATCGAGGATTGTATGCGATCTGGTGTGTTCCGGGAGGGACACATCGATCCAGGAGGTTCATTGGAACCCGAGTGGTCGAGTATCATCAAACGCCGGTCTGGATGCAAGGAAAATTGCCCTTCCTCGTCCAACCCGACCGCCGGGGAACCTCCAGCAGGGGATGAATCGATGGAACTGTATGCACACGAGATCGAGGGCGACGTCATGATCCTCGCAGCTGACGGGGGCTTGAACTCGGAAAACTCGGCGACCTTCGTCTCGGAGATCGAGACCCTGATCGATGGTGGGCTCGATCGCCTGATCATCGATTGCACCGGTTTGGACTACATCTCCAGTTATGGACTGGGGATCCTCCTGACGCTGTCGAAGCGGATGAAGAGCAGGGGGGGCATGGTGAAACTGGCAGGTCTCAAGGGCATCGTGGTCCAGGCCCTTCACGTGGCACGCCTTGACGGATTCTTCGAGATCTATGAGGACGTCAACAGGGCACGCTTGTCGTTCAGGGAAGGCTGACTCAGCAGGTTCCCCAGCCCGAGATCACCACCAGCAGATCGGCCACGTCCACGTACCCGCTGCCATCGGCATCACCGGTTTCATCTTCACTGTTCCATGCGGCGATGACGGACAACAGGTCGTCGACTCCGACTGTTCCGCTGCCATCGAGATCACCCGGGCAGGCTTCGAGCAGGACGGCGTCGGTTGCATCAACCTCGATGGCGTTCGCCGTTTCATCGGAGCAGACGACGTTCTTGAACCCGAGGGAACTTCCACTGGCATTTTCACCCAGATGGAGAGTGCAGAGCGTGACCTCCGTCCAAGGTGGGACCATGTCTTCGAAGGACCAGGCGAAGCCCAGGACCATGTCCGCGGTGTGTTCCACCGTCCAGTCGTTTTCGGCACACCAGCCCCCACCTGCTTCGAGTAGTTCCTCCAGGGAGAGCTCGAATTGGAATCCAGCGAGGGTCGGGCCGTCCGAGACCCAACGCACGTCGACGGTCCAGCCGGTCGGATCATGGACGGGTTCACCGAAGGAGAGCACGGCTGTTCCTGCGCTGGATGTTCCAGCCAGGAGAAGGGCGAAGCAGGATGCAAGTCGTTTCATCATGGGGTCTCGCTCCCCATCATGATGTTGGATACAGGGGATTCCTGTCAATGAGAAATGTCCCGGAAACCTCGCGGGATGCCTTCCAGCATGCTACAAGGGGGCATGCGACGAATGAATTTCTCTCTCCTCCTTTCGATCTTCCTGTGTCTGCCCGTGTTCGCTCAGGAAGCGGTCGAGCCGGCGAAGGCGCCCTCGATCCCTGACGTGAAGTTGTCACCCTGGTTCGGTGGACACACGTTCAAGCGCCCTGTCCAGGCGGTGGTTCCACCGGGTGATGATTCGATGGTCTACATCGTCGAGCAGCACGGGCGTGTCCTGGCAATGGACAATCTCGAGCGTGGCTCCGAGCCTCGCATCTTCCTGGACATCCGAAAGCAGGTCCATGACAAGCACAACGAGGAGGGGCTGCTGTCGCTGGCATTTCACCCGGACTTCGCAGGCAACGGGAAACTCTATGTCTTCTACTCGGCCAACGGACCACGCCGAGGGGTTCTCTCGGAGTTCGTCGCGAAGGACGACCGCACCGGCGTCAAGGAGGACAGTGAGCGTGTCATCCTCGAGGTCGAGCAGCCTTGGGGCAACCACAATGGAAGCACCGTGCTCTTCGGCCCTGATGGGATGCTGTACGTCAGTTATGGAGACGGTGGAGCGGCAAACGATCCGAAGGAAGCCGGGCAGGACCTGTCAACGCTGCTGGGAACCGTCGTGCGCATCGACATCGATCGCAGGGACGAGGGGCTTGAATACGCCATACCACCGGACAACCCGTTCGTCGGGACGGAGGGCGCCCGTCCGGAGATCTGGGCATGGGGACTTCGCAACGTCTGGCGCATGAGTTTCGACCGTGAAACCGGAGATCTCTGGGGCGGAGATGTCGGCCAGAACAGGTGGGAGGAAATTGACATCATCGCCAAGGGTGGCAACTACGGTTGGAAGCCCCGCGAGGGGTTCGAACGATTCGCGGCCTACCGTGGCCCCGATCTTCCGGAGGGCTCGTACATCGATCCGGTGGTCGTCTATCCACGTGACAAGGGCATCTCCGTTACGGGTGGCTACGTCCAGCGGGGCGAACTGCATCCGGAACTGGAAGGCATCTACTTCTATGCCGATTACGGTACGGGTCGAATCTGGGGACTGCGTTGGGATGGCGAGAAGATGACGGCCAACCGCGAAGTCTTCATGCAACCGGGCTTCTTCATCAGTTCATTCGGCGAACTCAACGACGGCACGTTGCTGGTTTGCGTCTTCCGGAACACCTTCTCCGGGAAGGGGAAGGTATTCAAACTGGAGAAGAAGCAGGATGGCGGTTGAAGCCCACTCGTTCCAGGTGCACGAGCCGACAACCGGACTTGCCGCAAGGTGCGAACCGATTCTCCGCGGCCTGCCCGACTGGTTCGGCATCGAGTCCGCCATCGTCCACTACGTCGAGGTCATCGAATCCCTGCCGACACTGATGGTCACGTCCGGAGCCGATGACATCGGCTTCCTGTCGTTGAAGATGCGCGGTCCCGAGGCGGCGGACGCCTACGTCCTCGGAGTCCTCGAACCCTGGCATCGCAAGGGGGTGGGCCGGGCGATGTTCGCCGCGGGAGAAGGCTGGCTTGCGACGCAGGGGGTCCGCTTCCTCCAGGTCAAGACCGTCGACCCGGCTCGCGAGTGCACGTACTACGCGAAATCACGCCGGTTCTACGAATCGATCGGTTTCACGAAACTCGAGACCTTTCCCACGCTGTGGGACGAGTCCAATCCCTGCCTGCAGATGATCAAGACGGTCGAGCGGACCTGATTACTTCACGTCGGGTCGCCAAGGCGTTTCCTCGGGTTTCGGTACCCGGATGCCGCTTACTCGACCCGAGTCGTCGAAGTACACGACCCAGACCCGGCCTGGTGCATGATCAGGAAACACGGCACCTGTCGCCATGGTGCTGAGGGTATCGCCGTACTGCCATCGCTCAGGGAGGGTAATTCCACCTTCCTGTTGAGCGGCAAAGGTCGAACTGGGGGTGCCCAGGAGTTCCCGGACCTGTTCTTTACTCATCCCTTGTTGGACTTGTTGGAACTCCTGGAGGTGTTGATTCGAACATGAAAGCAGGGCCAGACAGCCCAGCAGGAGCACTATTCGACATGGACAGGATGCGAGGGACATGCAGTACGGGGATCCTAGCACCCCTTCTCCCGGGCATGAAACAGGCCTCGAGGGCCATCAAATGCCGCATGACCCGAATTTTCCGAAAGGAAGAGCTCTCGAGCATCATCATCGGGGTGGAGATGGGCCTGGAACAGGCCGAGGGAGGGGGAAGCACTTCTGAAGAAAGGATTCGCATGTCCAAACCCCTCTACAGGTCAGTCGATTCCTCCCAGGCCGTTCCCATCTGTTCTACTCATTCGCTGGCAATCGCAAGTCTTCTCCTTGCGTGCGGAGCGATCATCACGGGGCTGAGCCCGCTGCTCCAGGGGGCCTTTCTCCCGCTGAGTCTTCTGGGGCTCGTGTTGGCGATCCTCGGGCTCTTCTCACTGCACGACCGCAGCGGGTTGCAGGTGGGCGCACTGGCATTCAATGGCCTCGTGCTCCTCGTCGCATTGCTGCTGGGCCCCGTAACGGGTCCCGTATCAGCCCAGGCCTCGATGTCCGATGAATGGACGTCGTTCCATTCAGCGATGGAAGGCCGAATCGTCGATCGCAGGTGGCACCGGATCGACGAGGAAACATCGGCGATTGAACTGGCGATCTCTTGGAACACCAACCACATGCATGGTTGCTGGAACTGGGTGGATGGAACACTCCTCCTCTCGGATCCCGCTGGGGAGCGATCGCTGGAACTGGATTGGCGCATTCCAGGCACGATCGAGCAGGGGACGGAACTCGTTCGGGGCGGCAGCTTCGAATACAACGAGTCGGACGCCCTTCATCGCTGGCTCCAGACGACCTCGACGTTCGACGTCGAGGTGTCCTTCATCCCGACACGCTGGGAGCATGCAGCTCTCGAGTCGACCGAAGGCGTACTCGTTCCAGCGCCGGCCTCGACAGTTCGTGCATGGAACGGCGTCGCCGGTCAGCACTGATCAGCTGCACGAGTCCGGGATTCAGCCCATCAGCACTCGCCCCAGGCACCGATGATCATCAGCAGGTCATTGACATCGACGACACCGTCGTCGTTGATGTCGCATGCGGCATCGGATGAACCCCAGGCTGCGATCACGGCCAGCAGGTCGTTGACATTCACGAGGCCATCATCACCCGCGCAGTCCTCCGGGCACTCGACATTGCCGTCATCGCAGGTGATGGCCTCGATGACGATGCCGTCGACACCCGCTTCGACCACCGAGCCCTGACCGAGATCCTCGGCTGTGAACCGGAGGCGGAACTCGGTGCCTGGTACGAAGCCTGGAACGGCGTCAAGCTCATGGCTGACGTTGTACCAGCCACCCGAGGATTCGGGAGCATCCGGTGCGACGACCTCCAGTTGATACCAGGTGGCACCATCGTTGTTCGAGAAGTCGACATGGAACGCATCCTCGTTCGGAGCGGCACCGAAGTCGTTGGAGAACCAACGCCAGTACGAGAGGGTCAGACCCGCCTCGCTGGCATCGAGTTGCGGCGAGGTCAGGATGGTGGATCCCCCGTCGACGTCGCTGTTGCCGTCCACGTTGTCTGTCAGCCAGCAGGCTCCGCTTCCATCGCCGTCGGCAGGTGGATCACCGCGATCTCCGCCGCCAGCGGGGACGCCACGCGACCACTGCCCATCGGCAGCATCGCCTGTCACGGACCAGCCCGGGTTGGTTTCGCCATCATCCTCGAAGGTCGTCGTGATGGATGTCACGACACCCGCCGTGAAGGCGTCGTCGGGCGCGGTGGCGGGTTCACGGAAAACGCCACCGGAGATCGTGGCAACCTCGATGTAGAAGGTCGGGGTGTCATCGCACTCGCCTGCGGGAAGTTCGGCGATGTAGTCCGTGCCGCCGCCGGGGTTGTCGAGTATCGATTCGTTGAATACACCGGAGCCGTCGTAGGACCACTTGAGCGTCACACCACCGCTTGCGGGAGGATCACCTTCGCCGCTGATCCGAACCGTGAAACTCGTGGCGTCCTCCGTACTGATGTTCGAGGGCACTCCGCCGGGGAACTCGATGTCCAGGGGGATGCCGGCCCATTCCATCATGGTCAGTACGGCCTCGAGATTTTCTTCGCAGGTGGGCCGGATCTGGCTGGTGGGAAGTTCGAAACTCGTGCCGCGCAATTCGATCGTGTAGGCCAATGCACCCGTCGCGCCATAGACCCAGTCCGGGAAGATGCCGCTGGCGAGGTAGAGCAGTTCATCACCGCCCCCGTTGGGATAGTAGACCCCGTTTACGTCGAGGATGGCCTGTGACATGGCGGCGCCGAGTTCGTCGATCTCCGCATCATCCGGTGGGGGAACGTTGGTGTATCCCCACGGTTGCAGGATGACTTCGGCGTAGCAGTGGAAGTCGATGTGCCCGACGATGTTCGGACGTGCAAGGATGAAATCCCTCATGGCCGCCGACTCGGGCTCGGAGAATGCACTGGACCCGACGTAGATGTCGCTGCAGGTATTTTCGCTGGTGCTCTCTCCGCCGTTCCAGTCAACCCCCCAGTTCCTGTTGAGGTCGACTCCGTAGCATCCGGTTCCGTTGTTGCGTCGATTCTTTCGCCAGAATCGATCGCCTCCACTTGCGTAGGTGTAGTAGTAGCCGTCCGGATTGACGATGGGAATGATGTAGACGTCGACGAGTTGAAGCAGGGCCGTGATCCTGGCGTCGTTTCCATACCCGGCGGCCAGTTCATCGGCCGCGTAGGTCGGGACCATGGTGGCGATCCATTCGCGTGCATGCTGGCACCCGTTGAAGAGCAGCGCAGGCTTGCTGCCGGCTTCCCCAGTCCCGATCCGGATGCCGCGGATGTCCCGACCTTCCAGGCTTGTTCCGGCATCGGCCGGATGGACATGATCGGGATAGGCGGCGATGAGCGCATCGAGCCGGGCGTGGATATCCTCGACCGTGTGGTAGGACGCATACCAGTCACCTCGTGCGGCCCCTTCGGCCTTGGCTTCCTCGTTGGCCCTTCGCTCAGCTTCGACATGCGCGGGGACATCATCGACGAGCACTTCAACGGGCATGCCCAGGCGTCGGGCGAAGGCCAGTTGCTCATCATTGGCCAGCCAGTGGCCGGCGCCCGGTCCAGGGCGGCAGGCAAGTGGCCTGAGGCCCTCATCCATGAGGACTCGAACGAGTTCCTCGTCGTCGACCACGATCGTGAGAATGTTGTCATCGGCCAGTGGCTGATGATGGACATGGGGTACGGCCTCCGCGAGGCAGGAGGTGGCTGGCATGCCCATCCAGGCGGCCCAGAGGGTGATCGGGAGCAGGTACTTGTGCATTCCGTGGTTCTCTCTTCTCAAAAGGGGATACAGGGTGTTTCACCAAGTATGGCACGTGCTCAAAGGGCTGTCACGGCTGAGTTTGGAGCATTCCGCTGATCAGGCCAAAAACGTCATGGGCGGACCGCAAGGGCGGCCCGCCCATGTCCCCCTGGCGCTTCGATCAGCCCTCATGGGCGATCAAAGCCGTGTCCCCGACGCGGTGGGAGTGGATCGAAGCCCCTCGGAATCGATCAACACCCCCACCGTCAGCTACTCCCCCTATGCAGCAAACCTCGAAACATGTGACGAGGTCCGGAAAAAATCCGCGTGGTGTTCTGAAATGGACGATGAGACGCAGCGGGACTCATGGACGAGCCCCCCATGCATGAGATGGAGAATCCCGATGTCCCAGAATGAGAAATCTTCCTGCTCATCCTCGAATTGCAAGATCTGGTGCTACCTCTACGGCTTGGCGCACCTGCTGCTCCTGACCTGCATATCGATGGCACTCTGGGAGATTACGCACGCCCTGCGGGCGGCCAACGCGGGTTGAGTTCAGTCCCGACTGCCGTGTCCGAATGCTGACCGGTACACCCAGGCTGCCAGGGCGGCCCCGAGAATCGGGCCGACCCAGTAGGCCCACTGCATGTGCCAGTAGTCGAGCACCAGGGCGGGGCCGAAGCTGCGTGCCGGGTTCATCGAGGCGCCGGTCAGGGGACCGAAACACAGGACATCACCCGCGACGATCAGTCCAACTGGAATCGCCATCAGAACGGGAGTGTCGTGCCCGCTGCGCCGATCGACGATGACGCCCATGATGACGAACATCAGGAAGAAGGCGGCGACGAGTTCCAGCACCATGACGCGCCACCCGCTGTCAGGCACGCCGAGTTGATCAAGATCACTGAACATGCCGACGGTCAGCCCGACGTGTTCCAGGGTCTCCTGCCCGGATCCGATGGTGGGGGCGTCGAGCATCCCAAGCAAAGTCGCCCACAGGAGCCATGCGGCGAAGCATGCCCCGGCGACCTGGGCGAGGATGAAGCAGGCGCACCGACTCCAGGACTGCTTGCCCAGCAGGGCGACCGCGATTGAAACGGCCGGGTTGAACTGGGCGCCCGACACGTGGAAGAGGGTCGCGATCATCACCGTGATGACGATTCCATTCGCCAGAGCCGCGGCCACCAGGTTCTCGCCGCCCGTGACGATGACGGTTCCCCCGGTGACGAACATCAGCGCAAAGACCGCAATGAACTCCGCCAGCAGTCCCCGGGGCAGGTTCATGCCCCTGAGAATGGCCTGGTATCGATCCGTCGTGTCCATGTTCGTCTCCTTGGCCGAATCCTCGGTATGTGGCCGGACCCCATGGTAGTCTGAGCATGACCGTTGAAACAGGAGGAACCCGCCATGTCCTGCAACGAACACCTCGCCACCGTCCTTGAGAAACTGCTTCAGGGCCAGGATGAGCAGGAGCAGTGGCTCCAGAAGGACTCGGGCTTCGACAATAGTTCGAAGAAGATGATGAGCAAGCTTGTCGGGGGCCAGCGTGCCTGCATCGATGAGTTCAGGAACTGGGTCGGAACCCTCGACTACGAGTTGCCCATCGCGCTCGTGGCGGAGGAGACGACCCCCGGTTCATGGCGCCTGAACTGGGATGGTTCCACGTGCGACGAGATGACTGAAACCGACCAGGACATGCTCGATGCCATGCAGTACATCGTGTTCAACGGTGATAGCTGTCGCGAAGGCAATGAGATCATCGATCGGATGCTCAGTTTCGGCCTGCCTGAGAAGTTGCGTGACGACGTCGCTGGATCCTGAGTCCTGCTTTACTGTCCCGAGACACATGTTCTCTGCATGACGGCGCCCACGTCGAGTATCAACTCGAGGAGGTCCGGATCGGCCAGGGCCCAGTCCATGCGCAAGGCGCCCGTGCCTGCGAGTCTTCGTGATCTGGCATCGACACCCGTTGATTGCATGGCATCGACCATCGCTTCGCCCTGGTGTCGGAGCGGATCGTCTTCTCCAAGGATGACGTAGGTCGGGGGCAGGCCCCTGAAGGTGGAGGCCATGGGCAAACCCTCGTTTCCGAATGAGGGCGTCAGGAGAACCAACTTGACGAGGCGTGTCTCTCTGGCATCACGAGCCTGCCGGGCGAGACTCAGCGCCAGCGATGCCCCGGCCCCCTCGCCGACGAGCATGATGCAGTCTGGCCTGCCTTCCCATCGTTCAATGCGTGGGGGTATCCACTCCAGGACGTCGACCGAGGCGTTGACGACCTCCTTCCTGGTGTGCTCGGGTTCCAGTGGCAGGGAGGGAAGGATGACGATCGCTGGTGTTTCAGCTGCGAGGGAGCGTGCGACATGGTCGTGCGTGACGATGTCGCCAGCCGTGTAGTCGATGGACGGGAAGAGCAGGATGACCGGGAGGTCCCGGCCACCTGGGTTGTAGACCTGGAGCGTCACCGGCCCGGTGGCGGACCGCACCGTTCGCTGCTCGATCGATTCCATGCTCGGCAGGGGATTCGTCGATTGCAGGGCCATTGTCCTGTAGGAATCGCGCATCTGGACCAGGTCCAGGACCTTCCCAGAGGTCTGGGTGGTTCCCTGGTGGCAACTTGTCAGAGAAATCGACAGGGCTGCAATGAGCCAGGCTGGGCTCCAGTGCATTCGCAACACGTTCAATCGGTGGTCCACCAGGAACCGAACTTCGGCCAGATGCTCCGGGGCAGGGCCAGGCAGACGAGGGCGATTCCGCTGGGCAGCAGGAAGAATCGCAGGGTTGCATTGGCATCGGTGACGAAGGCGTCGGAGAACATGCAGACCACGATGGCGGTGATGCCCGTCCAGCCCATCAGTTCACGCTTGTGCTTGAGGATGCTCTCCAACATCGCCTGCTCCTTGGCACCAGGGGAGTTCTCCAGGTGGCCAGCATACCGCCTGTATCTCCTATCGGCCGCTGGACCTTTGAATGATCGAGTGTTTTTTGGCTTGCCCGTTCTGCTTGAGAAAGGCACTGTTTCAAGGGGCCCCAGCGGCCTGCCTGCTTCCCTCCAGGGCTTCCCTGTATTCAAGGAGCGTTTCCTGCAAGGACTCATGCAAGGTGGCTTCCGAGGGCAGGGCAACCGCCTGTTCCTGCAGTGCAAGGGCCTGCTCCAGGTCTCCACGGATGAAGTGGACCCGTGCGAGCGTGTCCAGGTTGTTGGCATCCTCGTGGCGTGTCAGTTCACAGGCCCGCTGGGCAACGTGGAGCATCTGGTTGGGATAGCGTTCACGCACGCGATCGCCATCGTGCTCGGTTGCCATTCCCCAGGCAAGAAGATTCATCAGTTCAGCGTCGTCCCACCACTGGGTGATGGCATCCTGCAGCAACTGGTCGACTTCCTGGACTCGCCTTGAAGAAGGGAGCGACTGGGCTGTCAGGTCCAGGTCATCCGCCGCATCCATGGCCTCAAGGATGCCGAGGCGTCCATCAAGCCCCCAGGCATAGCGTCCCGGATCAGGAGGTTCCATGGATCGTGCGTCACCGAGGATCTCGTCATTGAGGGCCAGGGCACCGTCGATGTCGCCGGTCTGAACCCTGGCATCCTGAAGATCAGCCAGGACGATCCAGCGTGCACGATTGCCCACCGGGAGCGAGACACGAGCCTCTTCCATGGCTTGTTCATAGACATCTCTTGCCTGTTCGTAGTTGCCCGTGCCCCGGAACATGTCTCCATACTCGGTACGCCATTCCACGAGACGCGGATCGTCGGCAGGCAGCAAACCATCGGCATGGGCCAGGAAGGACTCCATGCGTTCGAACGCCTCGTCATGAACTCCATTCTCGAAGTACGTGAGAGGGATGAGAAATCGAATGCTCATGGTTTCCCTGTGCGTGGGGCCCACAAGATCCTCGACCTGTTTGATGAAGGTCTCCATGAGGGGCAGCCCCTCATCGAACATCCCCATCCAACACAGGCACATGCCAAGGAGCCCCCGTGTCATGATCAGGTCGACATGATCAGGTTCCAGCCGTTCCGAGAGTATTATGTTCGCCTTGCGCAGCAGTACTTCCGCTTCTTCGTAGTCCCCCGACCGTGCAAGCGAGCGGCCCAGGTACATCTGCACTTCCTGGAACAGGGGGTGCTCTTGGCTGATCATCCCCTCCATGGTCTCGATGAGCGTGCGAAGGACCTGCGTCGACTGTTCGAATTGTTGTTTTGTATAGAGGATGCTGCCCTTTATCCGGAGCAGTTCCATCGTGAACATGCTCTTCTCACCATGCACACGCGTGGTCTCTTCGATTGCATCATCGAATGCCGCTTGCGTGCCGGTACCACGGGCCCACATCCACATGGCCTTCATGGTTCGGCTGTCGAGCGTGACAGGATGCAACGGCCCCATGCCGGGGCTTGCAGCGCCCCGTTCGATGACTTCTTCAAGCAGGTCGTTTCCACGTTCAATTATCTGTTCCCGTGATTCCGGATCCTGTTCGAATTGCCACGTAACCAAGAGAATCTTTGCGAGCATGCCCTTGGCTCGAAGTTCAATCTCTTCGTGTGTAAACCCGTTGTTGGCAACATCGAATTGGACCCGGTCGAGTCGAGCAAGTACCTCCTCGGCCAGAGGGAGGGCCTCCTTCCACCGCGTGAGATCCTGGAGGATCTCCACTCGGTGGAGGAGCATCTCGGTCGGGATGGTGCCTTCGTTTTCCAGTGCCCACGCCTCGACCTCTGCTGAAAGCGCATCGGACTGCCTCATCTCGCCCTGGGCGTGACGAAGTTGTGCCACTGCCATGAGGGTGGACATCGTCTTCAAATGATCGCGGCCAAGGCGTTCTTCCCGTAAAGCCAGTGCGGGAATCAGGTGCTGTTCTGCAACTTCGGCATGGCCAAGTTCAACCAGATAGTTGCCGATGAGGACATGCATGTCCTCGGCCAGTTCCGGTGAACCCTGGACATCCTCGAACCCGGCATACCAGGCATCGATGTCATTGCCCGCCGCCTCGAGAATGTCCCCGGCCGTCATGTCTCGGCCTTGGGCGTAGCGGGGGGTGGGCAGGGCAAGGACATGCATGAGGAAGGCCTGCTGCAACTGTTGTCGGTGCAGTTCCTCGGTCATCTTCACCTCGGCCTGTCGAGCTGCATCCGCGCTCTGCATGGCACGGTAGGCCATCGTGCTGCTGACAACCGTTGCAGCCACGAGTACCAATGCAATGATGGCAGCAGAGGCGAAGAGGGCCCGGTTTCTCTTCGCGAAGACCTTCAACTGGTAGGTGATGCTCGGTGGACGTGCCTCGATGGGCTCGTTGTCGAGGTATCGCTGGATGTCCCGCTGCAGTTCATGGGCCGATTGATAGCGCTGGTCCCGTTCCTTCTGCAGGGCCTTCATGACGATGGTCTCGACATCTCCACGAAGGGTCCGGTCGATCGTGCTGGGTCGACTCGGCGACTTCTCGCGGATCACCCGCGCCGCCTCGAAGACAGGGACGTTTTCCAGGTCGTAGGGGAGGGCATCGCAGAGCAGCTCGTAGAGGATGACCCCAAGGGAGTACACGTCGCTGCGTGTATCGAGAATGTCCGGGTCGGCCTCGCACTGCTCGGGGCTCATGTACTGGACGGTTCCCAGCAACTGGCCGACATCGGTCTGCAGTGTCGTCACCGCCATGTCCGAATCCGTAGCCCGGGCGACCCCGAAGTCGATGACCTTCGGCTGGCCATTGGCATCCACGAGGATGTTCCCGGGTTTCAGGTCGCGATGAATGATGCCCTTCTGGTGACCGTGACTGACGGCATCGCAGACCTTGGTAAACAGTTGCAGTCGGTCCCGTGTACCCATGCTCCTGCGATTGGCATATTCGGTCAGCGTCTTGGCGCCGGCGATGTACTCCATGGCGAACCAGGGCACACCGCCGCTGCCGTCATCCCAGGTCCCCGCCTCGTAGATCTGGGCAATACCCTGGTGGTGCAGCCTGGCAAGTACCTGCGACTCGAACTCGAAGCGTCGCTGGGCAGTTCTGGAGGTGACGCCTCGTCGCATCACCTTGATGGCGACCTTCCGTCGTGGGTTGTCCTGGACGCCTTCGTAGACGGTGCCCATGCCGCCGGACCCTATCTCGCGCCGTATGGTGAAGTGAGCGATCTTGGTGGGGTGTGTTTCACCGATCGAGCTGCTCCGCGTGTCTCCCGGAGCAATGGTCGGTGCGCTTGCGATGTCCTGGGGCCCGGCTTCAACCAGTGCACGGACCTCGCTGCGAAGGGCTTCATCGTCACTGCAGGCAGAGGCGATGAAGCGATCCCGCATCTCGCCTTCAAGGGCAAGTGCCGCATCTGCAATCGACCGGGCCTTCTGTTTCGACTCCGACATGATTCACCCTCCGGGGGACCGCCGATTGTACCGGCAGGGCGGCATCGGCTCAGGATGGGGTCGGGAAGGTGTAAGGGGGGCGACCATCCCGTGCCACCAGCATGTTCGCCTCGTCATTCATGAACCGTTCCCGAATCGGGTCGATCTCGAGCCATGGTCCGATGGTCAGAACATCACCATTGCAGTCGATCTCGTTTCGCTGCAGGTGCTGGAGCATCCGCTCGGCAGCCTCGGCGAAATGATCGTCGGGTTGGGCATGTGCAAGGGCGGCCTTTGCATCTCCCGGGGCACCGACCTGGTGACTGATGTTCGCCAGGTGACAGAGATCGCTGGAGAGAACGCCCTCCAGGATGCCTGCATTGAGATCACCCGGATCACGTGAACGGACGGCCTCGACGAAGTTCGCGAAGTGATCTCCACCACCTTCGAAGCGTTTCACGAGGTTGCCTTCCAGATCCAGGGCGTCACATGTCCGGCCGTGCGTGACGACCAGAGTTCCATTCGTGCAGTGGATCAGGGCGGCGATGCGCTGCCCCATGTAGGAGTCCATCCCACCTCCCCAGTTGGTGCGCTGGGCGTCCTTGTCGCGGGGCAGGCCACGGACCTCGAAGATGATCGGGGCCGCCGCGTAGTCGAAGAAGGCAACCTGGGTATTCGGGGTATTGCCGCAGTCCTGGTACCCCAGTCGTCCTCCGATTGAGGCCACCCGACGTGGCATGGCACGTGCCCCGATCGCCCAGCGGCAGACATCGACCTGGTGGACTCCCTGGTTGCCGATGTCACCATTGCCCGTATTCGTATCCCAGTGCCAGTCGTAGTGGAGATTGGGGCGACGCAGGGGCTCCATCGCGGCCGGGCCCGTCCAGAGATCGAAGTCGAGCGAGCCGGGACCCTCGTGCGGGGCCTGGGCGCAGCCGATGGACTGGCGCGGCTTGTAGCAGAGCCCGCGCGCAAGCACGATGTCACCGAGGTTTCCTTCCCGTACCCAGGCGATCCCCTCGATGATGGCCTTGGCGGATCTCGACTGGGTCCCGGTCTGCACGATGCGCATCTCGTCACGGGCTGCAGCGAGCAGGTGAGGTCCTTCACCGATGCTGTGACTGACCGGTTTCTCCACGTAGACATCCTTGCCTGCGCGGCAGCCTTCGACGGCCATGAGGGCATGCCAGTGATTCGGCGTGGCGATGGCGATGCAGTGGATGTCCTCGCGTTCCAGCAGGCGCCTGTAGTCGACGAAGGTGTCGATGCTTCGGCCCCGTCCCTTCTCGAAGGCTTCGGCGCGGGAATCCAGGATGGCCCGATCGCAGTCACACAGCGCGACGACATTCACATGTGGCAATCGTTCCAGTGCATCGACGTGGTTGTTGCCACGGCCACGCAGGCCGATGACGGCGCAACGAATCTCCTCGTTGGCGTTCATGGGCCGCGGCCGGGCAAGGGTGGTGGTGGTTGCCGGTGGCGGCGAGGCCATGGCGGTGCCCAGGCCGGGAAGGGAGGCGGCCAGCCCGGTGGCGGCGGTGGTCTTGATGAACGCTCGGCGGGTCGTCATGGGAGTCCTTCCGGCTTCGATTCTAGCCCCGGTTGTTGAAGGATGAGCCATGGAATGATGGATCGCGTAGGATGGCCGGTCCCTCCAGAGAAGGAGCCATCCATGCTGCGTTTCATCGCGTTCCTCTGCCTCAGTTGCCTGTTCCTGCCCGTTGCGTTGGCCCACGACATCCACGGAGGCCATCCAGGGGACGTTCACGATCCCAAGACGCCATGGATGCAGCCGGAGAAGAACCCGGACCCTGATCGCTTCCGCCAACTGGACGAACTGCTTCCAACGCCTGGTCGAGTCAGGAGTGCCAGCGGCGCTCCGGGGCCCGACTACTGGCAGCAGCAGGTCGATTACAGGATCGACGTTCGGCTTGATGCCGACCTGCATCGCTTGATCGGCTCCGAGACGATCACCTACACCAACAACAGCCCCGATGTGCTCGAGTACCTCTGGGTGCAGCTGGACCAGAATCGTTTCCGGGAAGACAGCATGGGACGGCTTCGGGAACCAGCCCCGAACCTCGATGGCACCCAGTCGATTCGATGGCTGCAGTCGATCAAGGATCGCCAGGAGTTCGAGGGCGGCGTCGAGGTGAAGCGGGTCGAGGATGCAAGGAAGAGACCCCTCCCGCACGTCATCGTCGACACCATGATGCGCATCGACCTGGAAGAACCGTTGAAGCCGGGGGAGCAGTTCACCTTCGACATCGACTGGGAAGCCAACATCGTTCCCCACACGATCGGTGGGCGAGGGTGCTACGAGTGGTTCCCCGATGACGGGAACGCGATCTACGAGATAGCCCGCTGGTTCCCCCGTCTCTGCGCCTACACCGACTACGCCGGTTGGCAGAACAAGCAGTTTCTCGGCCGTGGCGAGTTCACCCTC
>PBMX01000040.1 GCA_002722935.1 Phycisphaerae bacterium
AGCACCAGGCAGTCTTGATTCCAGGTGACGGCATAGGCCCGGAGGTCACGGACGCCGCATGCCATGTCCTCGAGGCTGCCGGGGCCCGGATCACCTGGGAGCGGCACCATGCGGGGCTGGGAGCCATCGAGTCGGGGTCCGATGCAGTCCTTCCGCCCGCCACAATCGACGCGATCCGGAAGCACCATGTCGCCCTGAAGGGTCCGTGTACGACCCCGATCGGGGAGGGCTTCACCTCGGTGAATGTCGCCCTGCGAAAGCAGATGAACCTGTTCGGAGCCGTTCGTCCCGTTCGCTCGATCGACGGGGTTTCCACGAGATTCTCCGATGCCCCGGTCGACCTGGTCGTCATTCGAGAGAACACGGAGGGCCTCTACGCCGGTATCGAGAATGTCATCAGTGACGGCGTCGTGACCTCCTTGAAGGTGGCGACGAGGAATGCCTCGACCCGGATCGCGAAGTTCGCCTTCGAGTACGCCCTGGCTCGAGGTCGCAGGAAGGTCACGGTCTTCCACAAGGCCAACATCATGAAGGTCTCGGATGGACTCTTCATCCAGTGTGCCCGGGAACTCTACGAGGCCGAGTACGCCGATGCCCTCGAGTACGAGGAGGTCATCATCGATGCCGGGTGCATGCGGCTGGTCCAGTCACCCGAGCTCTTCGACATCATTCTCTGTGAGAATCTCTACGGTGACGTGATTTCGGATCTCTGCGCCGGACTGGTCGGGGGACTGGGCATGACGCCCGGGGCCAACTTCGGCGGGGGGGATGACGCAGTCTTCGAAGCGGTGCACGGCTCGGCACCCGACATTGCCGGGCAGGACATCGCCAACCCGCTGGCCATCATCATGAGTGCCGTCATGATGCTTCGGCACATGGCGGAGCGGACCGAAGACCAGGCATGCACCGAGGCCGCGGATCGAATACGCGATGCCTACAACGCGTGCCTGCTGGCCGGGGAGAAGACCCGTGACCTCGGCGGTGATCTGGGCACTCGGGCTTTCGCAGACGCGATCGTTGCGAGACTGTGATGTCCGACTGGTCGATCCCAGGAAGTTCAGGCCGCCCCATCATCGGCACGACGCACTCGCCCTCCGAACCTGCTGAGATACACGTGCTCCTGGCGCACGGGTTCAAGGGGTACAAGGATTACGGGTTCATTCCGTGGCTCGCCGAGCATCTGGCCGATGCCGGACATGTCGTCCATCGGTTCAACTTCAGCCACGGGGGCATGGATCACGGCCATGGCTCGTTCGACGAGTCGGCCTTCCAGGAGGATACGTGGAACCGGCAGGTCGAGGATCTCCTTCTGCTGTTCCAGGCCTCGAGGGAGGGCAGCCTGCCCGGTGGGACTCCCGGAGGCCTCCTTCTTGCGGGCCATTCACGTGGTGGAGTGTCGAGCCTGCTTGCCGCGGGCCGTCATGCCGGTGAGGGAGTGCTTGATCAGCTTCGAGGAATCGCAACACTGGCATCGCCCGCCGCCTGTCTGCACATGTCGGACCAGGACCGGGAGCGCTTGCTCGATGAGGGGCGGCTGGCCTCGCCCTCGAGTCGAACAGGGCAGGTGCTCCATGTCGGAAGATCGTGGCTCAGCGAGCAACTCGAGGCTCCTCAGGACCATGACCTGCTGGCGATTGCAGCGAAGGTGAAGGTGCCGGTCCACGTGATTCATGGAACGGAGGATGACGCGGTCCCGGTCGAGTGTGCTCACGCGATCGGAGATGCCGTGGATGACCTGGCCGGTCGTGTTCTCATTGAGGGTGCAAACCACGTCTTCAATACGCCCAACCCGTTTCCCGTTGATGGAGACGCATCTCCATCGCTCAGACAACTCGGAGAGGTGCTGGCGAGGGCTGCAGGAGCCTGCTGAACATCAACTGGTCGCGGCGGGACTCGAGGACTCGGCGGTGGCCGGGTTCGTCACGATCATCGCGGGAGGGGGTTCTTCCTCGATGGGATCGGGGGCCGGAGCGTCGGTCGACTTGCGGATGGTGCCGTCCGAACCGACATCCTCGACCTCGACATTGACGAGCTTCGAGACGCCTCGTTCCTGCATCGTGATTCCGTAGAGAGCGTCGCAGTTGAGCATCGTCTGCTTGTGGTGCGTGATGACGATGAAGTGGCTCTTGTCCAGGAACTGGTCGAGCGTGCTGCAGAACCTGCTGACATTCGCGTCATCGAGGGGGGCATCGACTTCATCGAGGATGCAGAAGGGGGAGGGCTTGGACTTGAAGATCGCCATGACGAGGGCGACCGAGGTCATCGCTTTTTCCCCACCGGAAAGCTGGTTGAGCACGCGAGGCTTCTTGCCGGGAGGCTTTGCCGTGATCTCGATGCCGGATTCGAGGATGTCGACGTTTCCTTCTTCGTCGGGCTGGAGGAAGAGGTCGGCACTGCCGCCATTGAACAGCTGTCGGAACATGCCGTTGCTTCCGGCGAACTGCTCCCGTATTTCGTTGAAGGCCTTCTCGAATCGATCTCGGCACTTGACGTCGAGGTCCTCGATCAGGCTGCTGAGCTGGGTGACGGCCAGATCGATGTCCTCGACCTGCTTGATGAGATCCTCGTTACGTTCTTCGAGGGTCGTCTCCTCCTCGATGGAATCGAGGTTGACATTGCCAAGCCCCTTGATGGTGTCACGAAGCTCGGCAATCTCGGTTTCAACCGCATCATGGTCCATGGGTTCACCGGGATTGGCGCGTCGTTCCTCGGCAACACGACTCCATGTCATGGCCAGGTCGATCTCGAGGTCGGCCAGGACACGCTCTTCGGTGTTTTCACGCTTGACCTCCGCCTCTCGCTTGCTGATCTCGAGTGCATTACGGTCGCGGTCGAGCTGCTTCGCCTTGTTTCGGGCGGCCTCGAGATCTTCGCGGTGTCGAGCAAGCAGGGACTCGGAACCGGAGAACGCCTCGTCAGCGGCATGAATTTCAGCTCGTGATCGGGCCGCGTTCTGCCGTGAAGCCGCGATTTCCTCGTCGGCCGTGACGATGGCCGCCTCGTGCTGGTCGACCGAGGCCATCTGTGCGTTGACATGCTGTCGTTGCCGGATGAGTTCGCCGCTGGTTTCCTCTGCGAGGATCGCGAGATGGCTGCGTTCCCGTTGCCTTGCTTCGTACTGTTCGCTTACCTGCCCAAGCTCGACCCGCTGGGCGGTGAGATCTTCCTGGGACTGCTTCCATTGGGCGGAGAGAGCCTGCGTGGCCGACTCGGCCTGTGCTATTCGTTCATCACAGCCCGTGGACTCGCGATCCATGCGGGCAAGTTCTTCCTGGATGGAAGAAAGTTCGTCGGCGTGTTCATTGCGTCGAGCGTCGAGTTCATCCCGCTCGGCACCGATGGTTCGCTGCTCCCGGACGATGCGTTCGAGATCGCGGTCGAACCGGCGATGGTTGTACTCGAGCTCGGCTACGGCATTGACCTGTTCCGCAAGGAGCCGGCCGGTCTGCTGCTGCTTTTCGCGGGCCTGGGTTGATTCGGAGAGAAGCTCGGCGAGGTCATTGCCCATGCTCGAGATCCTGCCGTCGAGTTCCTGCACCTGGCCGCCGAGATCTTCCATCTCGAGACGCCGTGAGAGCCAGCCGTGTTCACCGCTCGAGGAGGTTCCGCTGACCCTGATGCACCCATTCGTGTCGAGTACGAGCCCACTGCGTGTCACGAGCCTCCAGTTGGTCGTTCGGCAGGCCAAGGCCGTTTCAAGCGTGTCGACGATCGCGGTTCTCCCGAGGAGGTCATGTGCGGCTCCGAGTGCATTCGAGGCAACGTCTACGAGGTCGAGAATCGGGGTTGCACCCTCCGGAAGATCGTCGCGATTGACGGCCTGGGGCGTCCCGTCGTGCACATGGAGATTGACCTGTGCATTGGATTCGAGCAGCTGCCGGGCGAGTTGCTCCAAGGTGCTTTCATCGGTCACGAGGAGGAGTTCAAGATCACGGCCGAGTGCCGCCTCGACCAGGCTGGCATCTTCCCGGGAGGTCGTGAGGGAATCTCCAAGCATGCCCTCGATGCCCGGCCATTGGTCACGGTTCGCGAGAATTCGTTTCACGTGGTCCGTCAGGCCTTCGCGGGCGTCCTGCATTTCCTCGAGCAGGTGGAGCCTGGAACCGATGCCGGCCCTGTCATGGCGGACAGTCGCCAGGTGCTCGGCGAGGTCGGCGTGCTGTTCACTCAGGTTCGCGGCCTCGTCGTCATGGGACGAGAGTTCGGACTCAAGCCTCCGTACCACGCACTGGGCGGATTCCAGGGCCTTGTCATTCTCGATGCGGTCGCGTTCCAGGAGCGTTCGTTCCTCGGTGAGGCTTGCTCCGCGTTGGAGGAGTCGTTCGAGCTGTTCCTCGATTTCCCGGATGCGTCCCTCGATTGAGGTCGAGGTCGATTGGACGTGTGAACGTCTTGCAAGAAGTCGATCCCGCTCGTTCCGGGTCGATTCAATGCGACGTTCGGCCAATTCGCTCTCCTGGTGGAGTCGTGCGACTTCACGGCTTGATTCGTCGACTTGTCGCTCTGTTTCAGCCAGTTGTTCGGCTGCAGCGGCCATGGCTTCGGAGGCCGTGTTCTGGTCATCCTCCTGGCAGCGAAGGCGGTGTTCCAGTTCCTTGATGCGTTCCGTGTCGAGGGCCAACTGGGTCTTGAGTTCCTCAAGCCTGTTGGCGTTCATTTCACGACGCTGGGAAGCCTGCCTGGAGGCTGATTCGTTCGTCTGGAGCTGCTTCTCCAGTTCCTGGCGTTGTTCCTGATGTTCGTGTCGATCCAGTTCCGCCTTCTGGGCCGCCTCGTCAAGTTGCAGAAGACGCTGCTCGACCTGGTGGCACTGGAGGGCAAGATCGGAAAGGCGGCTGGTCAGGCCGGATAGTCGCTCCTGGAGCTCGTGGTACTGGTCGAGGGCGAGCTCGGTCCTGAGCGAGCGGTATCGATCATCGAGTTCCTTGAACTTCCGGGCCTTGACGGCCTGGCCCTTGACGATCCGGAGACGGCGTTCCGTGCTGGCCAATTGTTCACGAACGCGGACGAGATTGACTTCTGATCGTTCCAGCTTCCGGGCCGCCTCGATCTTCCTGGTCTTGAACTTCGAGACGCCTGCCGCTTCCTCGACGATGTTCCTTCGCTCGATCGGGCTGCCGTTGAGCATGGCCGAGACCTTGCCCTGCTCGATGATGGAGTAGGCGTTGACCCCGATGCCGGTGTCCATGAAGAGTTCCTTCACGTCCTTCAGGCGGCATGAGGAGCCGTTGATCAGGTACTCGCTTCGACCGTCCCGGTAGAGGCGGCGTCCGACATCGACGGTGTCCGTATCTATAGCAAGGAGGCGACGTTGCGCCGGATCCTTGGTTCCTGGATTCGTGACAGGATTGGTGAAACTGAGGGTGACCGAGGCTGCCCCGAGGGGCTTGCGGCCGGCTGAGCCGGCGAAGATCACGTCGAGCATGGCATCGCCGCGAAGGCTTTTGGCGGATCGTTCGCCAAGAACCCACTTGATGGCATCAACGATGTTCGACTTGCCACAGCCGTTGGGTCCGACAACGCCAACCTTGGGGCTGTCAAACCTGATTTCAACCGGGTCCGCGAAGGACTTGAAGCCGGAAATGGTAACTTTGGCGAGCCGCATGCGGCCTGGACCTCCTGCCAGCCGACGGAATCCATCCTTGGATCTCGCTGTATAGGGGGAATGGTGGGGCAGTCCAGCCCCAAGTTCCAGCCACATCAGCGCCGCGGCCCTCTGTATGTCATCCCAAGGGGTGCATAAGGCTCCCCACCGGGCCACATTCTATCGTCCCCAAGGTCGCTACAACGATAATTATCACGCCTTGGAGTCGCTTCAGGGGCTTGTGACCGGCTTTCCGGACTTCCTGAGGGGGGTGACAGTCCTGCTGTCCTGGATCGCTGAAGCATCGAGGGACTCCTGCTCGCCGGTTTCATCGGCATCAGGCTCGAACTCGGGCCGCTCGGTTCTCGAGGAGAGCGTTCCATATCTCCTGATCTGTGCCAGGAGTCGGTCCTGCTCCGCCTTGAAGTCGGATGCCAGGTATCCCTGGTTCCAAACGGCATGGATCGCACCGACGGTTTCGCTGTACGTCAAGTTCAGTCCCGGCCTGGGATCATCGGAATCGGGCCGGTGGGCAAGGGATTCGATGAACTCCCCGACGGTGATGTCGGCTTCCAGGATCCTGGCACCTCCGCCCCTGGCCGGCCTGTACCGGACCTCGATCTTGTCATCACTGTCCCTTGAATCCTGTATGAGGAGTCGATTCTCCCAGGCGCCCATCGTGATGGGCTGCTCTATCGTGAGTGCTTCACCGAAGATCGCGATCCGGGGCATCTTCGACTGGGAGATGTAGACCATGGGGTACTTGGAGTCGACCTGGTCGAGCATGAACTTGCCGCCCACGCTTGTCCGCTTCATCAGCGGGTCGTTCCGCTCTGCAAGTGCTTCGTAGGCCCTGAGCCGAACCTCGACGTCTTCGTCATTCAGCATCTCGCGGAGGGTCCTGTCCGTTCTCGGATCTTGAGGAAGGGATTTCATGAGTTCGGCCGCTTCGAGGCGCTGGCCCAGATCCCCATCCGTCCCGAGTTGCCTCAGGTGCTTGCCTACGATCGGATCGCCGAGAAAGGCGCCTGTCCTGAGGGCTGCCAGGCGAGGCTGCTCCTCCGGATCGTCATACAGTTCCCTTACGAGCGGGAGTGAACGGTCGCCGATGGCGCACCACCTCCAGTAGGCCGTCGATGCATTCTCGACATCCGACAGGAGAAGTTTCTGCGTGGAGAGTGCCACGGATTCGGCATTGGCTTGTCGAAGCGTCACGTGCATTACGAGTTGCACGAAGTTCTCGGTGTCGTTCCTCATCGACGGCGGCACGTTCAACTCGATTATGGAGTCGCTGGCCCCCTTTGCCGTCGGATCCAACTGGCCGGATTCCTGTGGAAAGCGACGATTCACGGCATCCTGGATGATGCGGACTCTCGTATGGCTCGGCTCCATCAGCATGAGCTTCAGCGGCATGTCCTCCATGACCTCTCCGCCATTGAGAATGCGACCAGTCAACTGGTTGACGGAGGCGGAAGATTGGCCATTGGGATTCGTGAAGGGATTGATGAAGATCGAGCCCTTGCCCTTGGCCAGGATCGTCGCCTGCCGACTGCCGACCACGATGGGGCCAGGTCGCAGGTCGGTCGTGTAGAGGCGGCCTCCCTCGAGGCTCGTTGTTCCCGTATTGGGATCGGCGAACACCCTGAGGTCGAAGATGGTTCCGGGAATGCCGTCCGATGTTCGGCCGGCGATGGACGGGGGGGTGAGTCGGCCAACGGATGCCGGTGGTATGACACCCTCGACGATCACGACGGCCGTATCAGGCGAGTTCAGGAGCTGTTCCGGGGTGATTCCACCTGCGTTGTAACTGATCTGGCCCACGCCCTGGCGATCCATGATGTCGACCATGTGGGCACGGACTGCGGGGGGGATGTCGCTGGAACCGGTTCCGTTGAGGTCGACAACGAGTCCGTATCCGCGGACGACGATCGGCTGGTGGGCCGGGGAGGACGAGTCGGAGTAGCCGAGCATGATGGTTTCGGCTCCCACGGTGCCCCTCATGATGCTGGTTTCACCCGGATCATCGAGTTTCGTCACCGTCGATACGGTTGATGGCCTTGGTCGAGCTCGCTCGATGCTGCTGCAGGAAGCGCAGCACATCGCAAGAAGCATGGCTATCGAACAGGTGGGTGTTGCCTTCAGGAATCGCATCCGACGATTGTATGCGAAGAACATCGTGGGAGGCTCAATCGTGCCTTTCGACATCCTGCCCATCACCGAGGCTGCATTGCGACATGTCGGGGGCCGTTTCAAGGGCCAGAACGGCACTTCCACCGCTTGGCGCCCTGTTTCCGGAGAAGTCGCACTGGATCAGTTCGAGGTCGGCATCCCAGGCCGTGATGCCGCCGCCGTGGCCTGCGGCCTCATTCTCCACGAAGCTGCATCCGAGAAAGGTCGAGGTGGTTCCGCGCCATGCGTAGACACCGGCTCCGGTAGGAGCGAGATTCCCGGCGATGGTGCAGTTGACGAATCGTGGCCGTCCTTCCTTCACGAGGACCCCGCCCCCGATGTGATCCGACGTGTTCTTGATGATCTTGCAGTCGATGAACAGGGGTTCTCCGCCCATGATCGAGACGCCGCCTCCGGATCCGTACTGTGCATGGTTGTCACGCATCGTGCAGCGGATGAAGATCGGCGAAGCATCCACGACGAGCACGCCACCGCCCTGGATCTCCCCTCGAGGAATCATGTTCCTGCCCTTGCCGCCCACGAGGACCATGTCGATGATCCGGGTCGATCCATCCTGTCCGTCTTCGCAGGTGAGCGTCGGGGCACGCCCAGTCCCTGACCCGTCGACGATCGTCGGTTCCGGTCCGGGCGATCCTTGCAGGGTGATGGCACGTCCCTCCAGTTCGAGGCGTTCCATCCATCGCCCGGATCCGACCAGCACGGTGTCTCCATCGCTGGAGGCATCGATCGCTTCCTGGATGGTCGCGTGATCAGCGGGCACTCGCAGGGTGTTCCCTGGGTCCGTGCCTGCAAGCAGGAATGACGCGAGGAGAAGAAGGGCTGAGAACGGCATGGGGTGAAGTCCTGGGTTCGTGTCCGGTTCTCAGGCGATCAGTTCGTGGATCGGGTCGGCGCCTTCAACCCCCACGAGTTTCTGTTCGAGGCCTGCATGGAAATACGTCAGTGCATTCGGGTCCAGGCCGAGTTGGTGAAGAATCGTTGCATGCAGATTCCGTACGTGGAAGGGGGAGTCCACGGCGCGATTGCCCAGTTCATCGGTCGTGCCGATGCTGATTCCTCCCTTGATGCCGCCACCGGCCATCCACATGGTGAAGCCGTACGAGTTGTGATCGCGTCCCGTGCCTTCGGCGTACTCGGCCGTGGGCTGTCGCCCGAACTCACCTCCCCAGACGACGAGCGTTTCATCCAGCATTCCCCGTCGCTTCAGATCGGCAAGAAGTCCGGCGATGGGCAGGTCCGTGTTCCCCGCGTGGTACTCGTGGTTCTTCACGAGATCTCCATGGGCGTCCCAGTTCGCGTCGTTGTGGTTCCCACCGGAGTAGATCTGGACGAAGCGGACTCCACGTTCCACGAGGCGTCGAGCCAGCAGGCACTTCCGGCCGAAAGGTCGCGTTCGATCTCGGTCCATTCCGTAGAGGTTCTTCGTTTCATCGGTCTCGAGGGCAAGATCGACGGCTTCCGGTGCATGTTGCTGCATCCTGAAGGCCAGTTCATAGGTGGAGATGCGCGAGGCGAGTTCCGGATCACCATTCCGAGCGAGCATGTGCTCATGGTTCATCGCCTGCAGGTGATCAAGCAGGCGTCTCTGTTCCTGGATGCCCATGCCGGGGGGTCGTTCCAGGTCGAGAATGGGGGAGCCCTGTGGTCGCAGTACGGTGCCCTGGAAGGTGGCGGGCATGAACCCGCTGCTCCAGTTCTTCGCCCCCGAGATGGGGCCACCGGTTTCGTCGAGCATCACGACGAACCCCGGAAGATTCTCATTGACCGAGCCGAGCCCATAGTTCACCCAGGATCCCAGGGCGGGGCTGCCGCTGAGCACCCGGCCCGAGTTCATCATCAGCATGGCGGACCCATGGAGCGGGGACTCGGCGTACATCGAGTGGATGAAGGCCATGTCGTCGACGTGTTTGGCCACGTTCGGGAACAGGTCGGAGACATGCTTCCCGCATTGCCCGTACTGCTTGAAGTTCCACTTCGGACCGACGACACGTCCCTGGCTCCTGCTGCCGCCTCGACCCTTGGTCTCGATGTCGATGGTCTTTCCATCAAGTCCGTAGAGGCGAGGTTTGTAGTCGAATGTGTCCACCTGGCTGGGACCGCCGTACATGAAGAGAAAGATGACCGACTTGGCCTTCGGCGCAACCAGCGGCGCCTTCGGAGCCAGCGGGTTGACCAGTGGAGTGACGCCGTCTGCAGCGAGGGCCCTTCCATTGAGGAATCCGTCGGAACCCAGAAGCCCTGCGAGGGCGACCGACGTGAAGGCGCCGCCCGTATCCCACAGGAACTCCCTGCGGGTCTGTCCGCAGAAGGTGTTGCGAGGTGTAGTTCCAGGGTCATGCATCGTGCGCGTCAATCCACGTAGATGAACTCATTGAGGTTCAGCAGCAGCAGGCAGTATCGATCCAGGGCGAGGCCGGGGTCAAGGCCGTCCTCTTCCTGGAATTCGTGAATCAGTTGAAGCCCCTGCTGGACCTCGGTGTTGTCGGCAGCCCGGCGGAGTACCACTTCGATGCCGCCTCGGACCTGTCCCTCCGGGGTGTCCTGCTCGCTGCGGAGTCTGTCGGCAAGGAGGCGGGCCTGTTCATTGATGAACTCGCTGTTGAGCATCGTCAGGGCCTGCGTCGGCTGGGCAGTTACGAAGCGCACGGGGCAGGTCGAATCGGTGTCTGCAAGATCGAATGCGGTCAGGAGTGGGTCGAGCAGGGATCGTTTCAGATGGATGTACACGGACCGACGGGCCGCCTGTTCCGGAGAGGACTCGCCCCAGGCTGCATCCGGTCTCGATGACGTTGCAAGGACTTCGGCAGGCATCTTCGGGTAGACCGAGGGCCCGCCGATCTGGAGGTTCAACGAGCCGTTGACGGACAGGACCGAGTCCCGCAGTTCTTCTGCCGTCAACCTGCGCATCGGGAACCAGCTCAGGGACGTATTGAGCGGATCCCGCGTCCTGGCTTCACCCACTGGAATACCCGATCGCCTGTAGGCGCTGGATGTCATGATCAGACGGTGCATCTCCTTGATGGACATGCCTCGCTCGATGAACTCGCAGGCGAGCCAGTCGAGGAGTTCCGGGTGCGTTGGCGGACGTCCGAGCACGCCGAACTCGTTGGGAGTCGGGACGAGGCCCGTTCCGAAATGATGCTGCCAGATCCGGTTGACGATGACCCGGCTCGTGCGGATGTTCGCCGGGTCGACGATCCATCGAGCGAGTGCGAGGCGTCGTCCCGAGGACTCGAGCGTCGGCTCGACCTGGCCCGGGCTTCCTCCTCCCAGCATTTCCGGGTACCCGGCATCGACCTTCTCCAGTACTGCAGCCGGATTCCCTCTCCCGAGAACGTGCGTGTCCGGGGGAGTCGTATCGGGTTCCATGACACAGAGGACGTCGGTCGTTGGAGGTTCTGGGCGACTCAGTTCCATGAACTCCCTCACCAGGGCTTCGTGTCCCGGATCACCCGGGGCCGATGGAAGAGGCGCAAGGCCGAGTGCCAGGTCGACGACGCCTCGATGGGGTATTGCACGATCCCAGAAGCGGATGTTCCGAATCGTTCCGTCGAACACGTTCCGGTCGGGGAGTACCCGTCCGATGAGAACTTCGGCGGGGGCATCAAGCGGTTCCAGCGAGCCTGTTCCTTCGGCGACGGGTTCGCCATCGACGTAGAGCACGATGGTGCCCGTCGCCCTCTTGCGGGTGAAGGCGACATGGTGCCATTGGCCATCGTCGTAGCCGGTCCCGGAGGAGATGCTCGTCTCCGGGTTGCCCGTGCCGGCAAGAATGCGACCTTCTCCCTGGATCGAGAGGCCCCAGTCGTTGACTACCCCGGGAACTTCGGCGCAAACGAGCCCGCTGCCAGTCCACCAGTTTCGACTCCTGTCGCCTGCGCCCGGGCTCGTCGTCGAGAACTCGAAGTCGACGGTGAAGTCGTCGGTGGCCTGTCTCGAGATCGACTCGACTCCCTCGTCGACGCTGGTCAGCAGCCCATTTCGTTCAACCGGCGGAGCATGTGGATTCGACAGCGACTCTCGAGAGGTGCGGATCCGGTCCATCACGAGGTTGCGCTGGTCCGCCCATTCCCGCATTCTTCGCAGGTCGATGTCTGGGTCGTGGAGGTTGTCGGGAACCGCCTTGAGGAAGTCCACGTCGCGGATCGCATTGCCCGGAGTCGACTTGTACGGGGTGATGCCATGGAAGAAGGCCAGCATGCGGTAGTAGTCGGCCTGGGAAATCGGATCCTTCTTGTGGTCATGGCACCGCGCGCATCCCATGGACATGCCGAGCATGACGCGTGACGTCGTGTCGAGGATTCCATCGAGATCGTCATACTGCGCAAGCGGGATGTCGGTGGGTTCGTCATCCCAGATGCCCAGTCGGTAATAACCGGTTGCGATCATCGAAGACAGTGATCTGTCCGGCAGTTCATCACCGGCCAACTGCTCGAGAATGAAGCGGTCATAGGGCATGTCGGAGTTGAACGCATCGATGACCCAGTCCCGGTACCGCCAAGCCGCCGGTTTCGGATTGTCGCGTTCAAAGGAGTTCGTCTCGGCCCAGCGGACGAGGTCGAGCCAGTGCCGGCCCCACTTGACACCATACTGCTCCGATTCGAGCAGTCGCTCGATGCATTCACTCCATGCGTCCGGATCATCATTGGCCTGGAATGCCTCGATCACTTCCATGGAAGGCGGGAGACCGGTGAGATCGTAGGTAGCCCGGCGCAGGAGAGTGCGGTCATCGGCATCGCTGGAGGGCGTGAGACCCAGGAAGTCGATCCTGGTCTGGAGAAACCGGTCGATGGGGTGGTCATCCTGGTTCGAACCGGGAATCGCCGGCTTTTGAAGAGGGGCGCATGACCACCAGGTGTCGCCGGCATCGCCGGGCACGTGCGTCGTACATGCAAGGATGACCAGGGCCATCGCGAACTTCATGGGTTCCCCTCGTTCTTCCATGGACCCGTTGAATGGGCGATACTGGACTCGAACCAGTGACTTCTTCGGTGTAAACGAAGCGCTCTAGCCAACTGAGCTAATCGCCCGGGTGACCCCCATGGTACAGCGTTCAGGGGCGTGCACGAAGTCGCTGGACGACCGTCTTCAGCCAGTCCTCTTCGGGCATGGCCCAGGGCCTGTACTTTTCCTCGGTACCCGTATCTTCGCTGCAGAAGAGCGTCCGCTGGAGCCCCAGCCCCGATGCGGCGGGCGAATCGATCAGCTGCGAGGAGTCGTTGGCACTCATCTGGTAGAGGATCCGCATCTCGAACTCCCGCTGGCTTCCTCGATCAAGCGTCCTGTTGAGATTGTTGAGGGTATCTATCCAGGTCAGTACATGGATTCCAAGCGAAGGCCCGTCCTTGAGAAGCTCGGCCAGGATGGCGTGGGGACTGGCCGGCTGGTCTTCATCGGGCACCGAGAATGAGAACTCGTCCTCGGGCCTTCGAAGATCCCTGAGCCTGTGGAGTCCATGGAGCATCAGCATGACTCTCGGTCCGGAGGCTTCCCCGGTCGAGCGTCGTTGCTCGAGCATCGCCCCGAGGGTATTCATGATCGCGGCGGTGTCCCGATGAGTCCCGGCCGTGCAGCCATGCGGAAGGCGCTCGCCCAACGCAGCCAGTCGACCATGGAGATCCGAATCGGATGCCAGGCCGTCCAGCAGGAAGAACTGGAGCCCGTTGGCGTCGCCGGCGGGACACTGGGCGGCAGCGGAAAGCATCGAGGCCATGAAGAGCGCCGTTGCCGATTCCTCCCGCTGCCCGACGACGAGGAGGTTGGATCCGCTCTGCAGTTGAAGTGTGAACTCCGTGGGATCCTTGATGGCGATGGCATCGCCTGCCCAGCACCTGATCGAAGGAGGAGCACTCGAGGGCGTGCCGGCAAGGGCGTCATCCAGCAGTCGGCAGTCGGTCAGGTCGGCCGGGATGTTGCCTTCGAAGACGAACACGTCGGGGGCGGAGGTGCCCCGTTCCGTTGCAAGCTTTCGAACGACTTCCAGGTAGTGGTCGCGAACCGAGTCGTCGAGCCAGCAGATCTGGAAGGAGTTGTTTCCCTCGACCTTGCCCCCGGCGTCGTTGTAGATCGCTTCGCCGGGTCGTTCCAGCAGTCTCGCAGCGGCGTTCTCCTCGCTGAGAATGAGATATGAATCAGCCTCCGTGCATTGCAGCGCGATGCGGACGCCCATCTGGCCTAGGGTGCTTCGGGCGAGCGAGTAGGACCCGTCGAGCGTCTGCGAGCCCAAGAGGGCGTGGATACCGAATGCACGTCCCTGCCGAACGATGCGGTCGAGCAGGAGGGCGGCATCCTGTGACAACTTGTCGTCGTCGACGAAGAGTTCCTGGAACTCGTCGACGACCAGGAGTACGCGCGGCAGGGATTCGCCGGTGCTCGACCTGAAGGAGGCGAGATCCTGCACCCCCAGGTCCCGGAACCGTTCTCCGCGTTCCTTCAGTTCAAGATCGATGCGCTGCAGGACGCTGAGCCCGAACTCGCGATCACTTTCGATCGCGATGACGCGGGCATGGGGCAGTCCGTGTTCGGCGTAGGTCTTGAACTCGACGCCTTTCTTGAAGTCCACGAGATGGAACTCGATTTCCTCCGGGCTGTACCAGAGGGCGAGATTGGTGATCAACACGTGCAGCAGGGTCGACTTGCCCGAGCCGGTCTTGCCGGCGACGAGGGCATGCTGTGACGTGCCCCGGCCAAGGACGAGGTTCTGGTGCCTCGTGGCACCGGTCTGTCCCAGCGGAACCCGGATCTCCCCGGCCGTGGAGCCCGTCCAGCAGTCGCTGATCTCCGGGGCGATCATCTCGAAGGGAACCTCGACGCGCCTGGACTGTTCGGCCGCATCACCGGCCGCCTTGACGATTGTGGTGAGGAGATCGTCACCCGGTGGCGAGTCGAGTTCCAGTGCCAGGGGATGGAGGGCTGGATGCTCCGCCTTGCAGGAGCCCTCGGCAAGCTGGATGACGTCGCTGTGTTCCACGAGATCCTCCCGGAGAACATCGCGAGGCAGGTTCTGCCTCGTGTCGCAGGCGACGAGCGTGTAGACGCCGCAGCGGGCGCCTGTCTGCATGATGCTCGACAGTCGCTTCCCGGCATTCTCGGTGAGATTCGCCGGCAGGTCCGCGATCACCAGGTACCTGTAGGGTTCGGCGATTTCACCGGCGGCGATGTTGTACTCGTCGATCGTCTCGTATTCGTTTCGCAGATAGGTCTGGATCACCGTTTCCATGTGCTCCGTCAGGTCCATCAGCTGCTGCTCGATGTGACGGGGCTCCGTCCAGATCTTCTCCAGGATCCGGCCTTCCTCGTGATCCGCAAGGTGCATGAAGCCCGCGAAGTTCTGGCCGAGTCCGACTGGATCGATCACGGTGAAGCGGATCTTCCCCGGGGGCATCGAGGCGAGGAGACGAAGCATGGAGGCCTGGAGCACTTCGACCGCCTGCTCCCTGCCCTGCTCGCCGAACTCGAGGTACATCGACCCTGCGTGCGGAAGATGCAGCATCGCCGGCATGGCGAACCTCTCGTCCATGGGCCATGGGAACCGATCCGGCGGAGGCATCCCGGCTTCATCGAGCCGGCTCATGTCGACGTCGTAGCATCCATACCGGATGAGCCCGTTGAAGGCGTCCCTTCCGGTGAACTCGGACCAGTACGAACTGTCCCAGTCGGGAACGCATTCCTTCGACATGAGATCGATCGCATCCATTGCTTCCTGAAAATGCTTCGTGCCCTCTGTCCAGCGCGAGATGAGGTCCTCCTCGATCGACGCATGGGTTGCCTTCGCGGCATTCATGGCGTCTTCCCATTCCGATTCGATTCCCCGGCGTTCCTCGGTTTCTTCGGCATCAAGTCGTTCGACGGCTTCGTCGTGCAGCCTGGTCTCCTCGTCGACCTTCTCCCTGTGGCGAGTGTCGATCTTCTCGAGGAGTTCCCTGAAGTTCAGTTCCAGCTTCTCGTGGCGCCGCTCACGCCTTGGCGTGATCTGTTCCAGCTTGGGGGCGATCGTCTCCCTGGCCTGCTTGATCTCCCTGTCCCGCTTGTTGCGATGGGCGTCCTCCTCGAGCCTGGACTGTTCTTCCGCGACGCGTTCGAGGTCGTCGCCCATTGCACGAGCCTTCGCGAGTTCGCTCATGAGGATGTGCTGTCGGGTCCTGTATCGCCTGGTCGCGAGCATCTTCACCAGGTACAGAAGCAGCAGCACGCCGGCCGGTGCAAGCAGGCTCCACCAGAGGGAGCCCACGGCCGCATCGGCGAACTCCTGGCCCTGGGACAGCATGAAGTAGGCCGTCAGTCCCGCCCAGCCGAGAACTTCACCGAGGATGACCAGCAGGAGTGGTACGGGGCCGATGAAGAATCTGGGCGTGGCCAGGCGGATGATCGACTGGAGTGCGCCCTCGCAGGCGCCCGCCTGGGCGTCGATCAATGCCATCGCATCACCGAGATCACGAGGCGTGTCGGGAATCTCCACCTCGCCTGGAGTCGAGGTGCAGGTCAACTTGCACCGGGTCCTGAAGGCGACCTCGTCTTCCTCGACCTGTCCGAGTCGTTCCGTGTACTTCTTCAGTTCCCTTCGAATCAGTTCCAGTCGCTTCCGCGGCTCGCTGCCGGTGGCTTCGAAGACGCTCTCGGCGAGCCACTCCTGTTCCTTCAGGTTCTTCTGGGCCGAGTTGTGCATGCGATCGGCCTCTTCATCGATCTCGCCCTTCCTGCCCTCGTACTGCTCCCGCGCATGGGTGATCCGTTCCTGCTCCTCCTGCTTGAGGGAGGCCATGGCCGACTCGTGCCGGTCTTCCTCGGCCTTCCTGGCCTCGGCCAACCGTTCTTCGAGCGAGGTTGTCTTCTCCTCGCGCCTTCCGTCGGCTTCGGCGGTGACGGAGGCGAGATCCTCGTCGGCCTTCGAAATCGTGGTCGTGGCGTGGCTGGTCAACGAGCGGAGTTGCTCGATGAGTTCTGCGGCCTTGCTCGGTGAGTGGGAAGTGTGCATCGTGAGGGGTGTTCTTGCCGCGTCAGGCCTGTGATCGGGAGGCTGCCGGCGTCATTGTAGGGCCATGAGGGCGGTTACTCGCAATCCCGCTGGGCACGCATGAGGACTTCATTCATGCTGTCCATCGCCTCGGAGGATGCCACCACGGTTCGCTGGAGGAGTTCCAGGAACTCGGCCTGGAAGCGCCTGCTCATGGGATCGTTCCACTCTTCAGTCGTCCGTTCCCACCTGATCGTCAGGTCCTTCGTCAGTCTCTGGAGCTTGGCTCGATTCGAGGTCAGGCTCATGGTCGTCTTCTCCCGTGGTTGGTCTCGCCGGGTCTGTGCCGCTTCGCCGGGGAGTTGTTTGATTGAGATCCGAGGCTTCCGCCTTCGGAAGTCTGGGTGGTGGAGTCTTGAGGTAGGCGTTGAGGTGATCGATCAGGGAGGCCATCCATGCGACGGATCGTTCGATGTCGCCGTCGACCACCCTGGAGAGCCGCTGCAGACTCCCCTGGAAGAGCATTCCCTCCCGTTCCAATTCGCGTGACCAGCGTGAGATGGCAACGAGCTTGGACTCGCAGTGCGCCAGTTTCTGCTTGGCCCGCTCGACACCCCTGACCTGGTCGGTGAACATCGAGGGATGCGCATCGGGACGGGCGATCTTGGCTCGTTCCAGGTCGCTTCTGGCATTCGCCAGTTGCTCATTGGATTTCTTCATGCGACGCGTCCACTCGAGTTTCTGGGTCTCCTCGACCCAGTGCTGCACTCGCTGGACATGGCTCTTGGCCTCGCTTGCAGTTGCGCGGACGGATTCGACGTAGCTGATCAACGCCGCACGGAAGTCGGCGATGGCATCGATGGAACGTACATTGGCCTGCTCGGCCATGGCGGGGCTCCGTGCGGTCAACGCTGCTGGAGGTAGTCCTCGGCTCGCTGGGCCTTTCGAAGCAGGAAGGGGATGTGCTCCTTGACCACGCCCTGGAACTTCACCAGGACGCGCAGGGCCTGCTCGAACTCATCCATGAACTTCCGGTGTTCCTGGTCCTTCCAGGATTGCCCCAGAGCATGGCTTCTGGTGTTGAGCATGTTCATCTGCGTATGCAGTTCCTCGCTGAACCGCTTCAGGTCGTTTGCGAACTTGCGCAGTTCATTCGGATCGACGATGGCCTTGGCCATGGGAACTCCTTTCACCTTGGAACGTCTTGCACCCAATCATAGGTCGTCAGGCTGCTCGTTGGCCGGCGGATCCACCGTTTGAGGCTGAAAGACGCGACTGACGTTGCCGGTGATGTGACCCAGGACCTCGCCACGGAGGATGACGCTCTTGGCCGCTGCAATCCTGAGGTCCCCCTCGATGCGTGCCCCGGGGAGGAGGGTCAGTTCCTTCCCGAGAAAGGAGACCGATCCCGCGAAACGCCCATCGAGTGTCGCGGTCGCCGTCGCAAGTGCGATGTCGGTCTCGGCTCCCCTGTGAACCTCGATGGTTTCATAGCCCCGAAGATAGGTCGGCGTCGTGATGGGTTCCTCGATCACCAGGGAGACGCCCTCCCTCATGATGTAGCCGGCGTCGCGTGCTTCGCGCTCGAAGGCGTTGACCGATTGCCAGGCCTTGATCATGGGAAGGACCGTGAAGACCATGACCACCGCGACGATGCCGACCATGATCCACCAGTTGGTCCGCGAGCCGCTTCTGCTGGGTGTCTTCATCGGGGAATCCCCTTGCTGTGGGGTGGCTTGTTCGTTCATGATCGTTCCGGGCCTGCTTCCTGGGATGGAGACGCGTGGCGAGTCCGTACAAGCCACTGGTTCACTGCGAAGACGATGAGCACCATCGCCGGGATTGCCAGCCATGTCCAGAGGGACTGGATCCGGGGCAGCGGCGGCCCCGCCTCGATGTCCGCCTGGAGCCGGGCCTCCACGCCGTCGCTGCTGGCAATGACATCGACGGTCCATGTCCCAGGATGCGGCAGGTCGAGCAGCGCCGCATAGAGGAGGCGATTCGTGGCCGAAGCCCGCGTGGCTTCGACGAGGATGGGCTCGGTCTCGGTGTGTCGAAGCATCAGGTTGACGGTGGCTCCGAGAACGGCCTCGTCGGTCGCCGTGTCCTGAATGAGCAGCGACAGGTCGACCGGGCCGGCGCGAAGGGGGGTAGGTGATGAAAAGAGGGTCAACCGCCACGGTCCACTGACCCCCGATGCCCGGACGACGCCTCCGTCGGCGAGGAGTGGTTCCGAGGCGAGGCCGAGCATCAACAGCAGGATGGCGCAACGAGCGGCGATCATGGGAGCATGGTTCCCCGCATCTGCATGGGCTGGAGAATGATCCATACGCCGGCGCAATAGAGGCCGAAGGCGATCAACGCCCAGGGCAGCAGGACCCGGAGTTCCGCCATGACACCGGTCGCTACCTGCCGGGCGAGCCTGTACAGCACGTAGAGCGAAAGGAGCAGGCCCAGGTCAAGGAGAAGGATTTCCACGGGCAGCAGCCAGTTGGGGGCCGGCCCGCAGCAGGACATGGCGAAGGCCGGCTCTCCAAGAAGATGGACCCCGAGGTCCTGCATGGCCCTCTGCGCCGCCGGCCAGGCAGTCAGCCAACTCGTGAGCAGGTGGAAGAGCATGTGGACGAGCCACATCGCGAACCCGATCGGCACGAGGCCGAGAGTTCCGCGGATCGTCAGGGCCTTGAATCCCTCGCGAGCAGGGCCAAGGGCCTTCGAAAGGATGCCTGCCAGCGGCAGGAGAAGAAGTGGGGCAAGCACGCCGATCATGAAGAAGGTCGCAGACGCCACGGGGAGGATCGAGTCGAGGCCCAGTTGTTCCTGCCAGCGAGCTTCTGCATCAAGGACGGGACCGACCATGCCGATCGCGTTGGCGAAGGCGCCGAATACGAGTACGGCGACCAGGGCGCAGAGATCCCAGCGTGTCGAGAACCTGCCGACCGAGGATCGGTTCGGATCATGGATGAGGCTGTTGCCGGGAATGGTCGGCAGCAGGCCGACATTGTCATGTGGACAGGCTCGCACGCAGTCGAGACAGAACGTGCAGTCCATGTTTCCGACCTTCCGGGGCTGGAAGAGGTCCAGTTCACAGCCTCGATACCGGTCGTTTCCCTTGATGCAGTCATGCGTTGTGCAGGTGTTGCACGTGGCCTCGCTCCGGATGCGAACCTCGCGCGGCGAGGCGAGGGACTGCACGAAATGAAACTGCCCGATGGGGCAGACGTACTTGCAGAAACTCGCTCCACGGAAGCAGGAGTCGATGACGAATGCTCCGATGAAATACCCGATGATGATCCACGCCGTCAGCCAGGGACTGTCCCAGAGACTCAGGACCTCGTAGGACCAGAGGAAGCCGACCAGGAGGGCGACGGCGACCCACTTCGATCGAAGCCAGGCCGGCCATGGGCGAGTCGGTTTGAACAGGACCTTCCCAAGTTCCCGTGGGAGCATGAAGGGGCAGGCGAAGCAGAACAGGTTCCCGGCAAGCAGCAGGGCCAGAACGACCAGGCCTCGCCAGTGCGTCCATGGAAGAACCCCCGCCAGATTCAAGGGGCTGATCTCCGGCCCGAGGATTCCATCGAGGACCACCGCGACCGCCAGGGCGATCATGAGGACCTGGATGCTGCGCCTCAAGGCGGGGCGGGCGACGAGAGACTTCCGGCCTCCATGCTGTCTCGACTCACGCTCGTTTCGAGTGATCCCTCCTCCGAACGAGTCGCTCAGCTGGCCATGGGCATCGAGGACGGGAAGTGCAACGCGTGGCGTATGGCCTGCAGCAGCCAGGGCGGGTTGTGCGGGTGTCGCCAGTCGAGGAGAGAGCAGCCTGCGGAGGATCATCGCAACGGGTACCAGGTAGATGATCGAGCCGGGTACCCACATGATGGCGCCAGCCAGCGACTGGTCCTGGAGAACATCGAGGGAGGTGATGCGGGGAGCCCTCACGTAGGACTGGTAGATCGGCGTTTCCTTGAAGCAGAAGAAGGCCGAGAAGATCGTGTTCTGCAGATCGGCCAGCAGCAGGTAGGGAATCATGGCCCATCGTGGCCAGTGGGGACTGCTTGGCCATGGCTGGATCACGGGCCACCAGAACAGCGTCGCCGTGAATATGAAACAGGCGTGCTCGATGACATGCCAGGTCGGGTCGCGCAGCCCCGCCTCGTAGAGAACGGGAACATGCCAGGTCCAGGTCGCGATGAAGAAGAGCGTCCAGCCAACGACCGGATGCACCATGAAGCGTGCTCCCCGGCGAAAGGGGCTCCAGGCGAGAAACGGGCCCAGCCAGTACCTGCGGATGGTTCGGGGCAGTCCCATGAGCATGGGCAGTCCCGGGGATCCCAGCAGGATCAGCGGAGGGCCGACCATCATCAGCAGCAGGTGCTGTGTCATGTGCACCGAAAGCAGCAGGGTGCCGAGGGTATCCAGAGGCGAGGCGATGGCCAGCCAGGTCACCAGCAAGCCGGATGCGTAGCAGTAGAGCCGCCATCGTGGGAATCGTGCCGGGAGACGCTCGTGAAGATGCCGCCACCCTCGCGCGTAGAGCACCAGGGCGAGGAGCATCGGGAACCACAGGAGGGGGTCGAAGTTCCAGGACTCAAGCATGGCCCGCGTGGTGGGTGACATGCGGGACAGGGTACTTGCTTCCGCGTACTTGAAGCCGCCCGGGGCCTAGGGGCCGGTCGTCGGCCTCGGTACGTTGGATTCCTCCGCCCCGGGCTCGTGCTCCCACTCCGGGTGGAGTGTCATGAGGAATGAGACGAGGGCCGTGACCTCCGAGGGGGACAGGTGCTTCCCGTAGGCGGGCATGTTGCCGCCACCCTGGACGACCTGGCGGATGAGTTCATCTCGAGTCAGGCGTGTAGCGACGAAGTCCAGTTCGGGGCCTCGCTGGCCGCCGCGTCCTTCGAGCATGTGGCAGTTCCTGCACTGCTTGTTCTGGATGATCAAGGCGCCCTGCAGTTCCAGTGGCGAGCGGCCCTGGACGTACTGCGTCGGCGTCGGGATGCCACTCCAGGCATCCATGATCGGTGACCAGGGAGACTTGTAGCCCAGGTAGGTGAGACTCCCGAGTACGAGCAGGAGAAAGATGACGAAGATCACCGAGAAGGGTCGACGCTTCCAGCTCTTCTCTCCATCACCGGAAATGAAGGGCAGCAGGATCAGGACTCCCAGGGCAAGCACCGGGAAGGCCATGATGAGGAACGTCTCCATGTACGGCGGAAGCAGGGCCAGGACCGCGAAGATCGACTGGAAGTAGAAGTCCGGTCGTGGTGCGGTGTGGATGAGCGTCGGGTCGGGCTCCCCGTTGGGGCCGGCCGGACCGAACATCGCTGCGCAGAAGAAGACGAGGAAGATGACGATGCCGCAGGCGATCATGTCCCTGCCGGCGGCATTGGGGAAGAAGGGCATGCCGCGCTTGTGTACTTCCTTCTCGTACGTCTCGCGGTACGTCGCCTTGTTCACCAGGTGCCCCGGGGTCGGTGCCTCGTTGATGCCGCACTTGATGACCAGCAGCAGGTGCGCTCCGATGAGCATGATCAACGTTCCGGGAATGACGAAGACATGGAGAGCGAAGAACCTCGACAACGCCTCGCCACCGATGATCGGGCCGCCAAGGACGAAGTACACCAGTTCGGGGCCGATGAAGGGGACGCGGCCGGCCATGGCCATGCCCACGCCAAGTCCCCAGTAGGCATCCTGGTCCCATCGAAGGACCTGCCCGGTGAATCCCATGGCAAGGGTGCACAGGAAGAGCAGGACGCCGACGATCCAGGTCAGTTCGCGGGGATATTTGAAGGCCCCGTAGAGGAAGACCTGGATCATGTGGATCGTCATGAAGGCGATCATCAGGTGGGAACCCCAGACGTGCATCCCTCGCAGGAACCAGCCCATGTGCTGCCTGTAGTTGAGGTACTCCAGGCTTGCGTAGGCTTCGTCGGCCGAGGGGACGTAGACCAGGGACAGGCAGATCCCGGTGACGATCTGCAGCATGAAGATGGTCAGTGTCATGCTGCCGAAGACGTACCACCACCTGGCGCTCGTGGGCACCGAGTGCGTCATCGACGGACCGAGGGTCTCCCCGAGTTTCAGGCGTTCTTCAAACCAGTTGATGACGGATGCGAACATCGTGTGTGGAGTCTCAGGTCGTTTCCTGCAGCGTCGGCAGTCGGCCGGCGAGGATGCGCAGTCGCCCCTGCTTCAGGGCATCCTCGTCGATCTTGTAGGTGTAGAGTCCGCGCGGCGGAGGGCCGGCGGCATGTGAACCATCGGAGTAGTACACGCCTCCATGGCAGGGGCACATGAACAGGTTCGATTCGGGGAACCACCGGACCGGGCACCCCAGATGCGTGCAGTTGATCGCGAAGATGGTGAAACTTCCATCCTCAAGGCGTCGCACCCAGCAGGGCGTGTCGGCCGTGTACCCGTCCCAGGTCACGTCGAACTCCGGGGGGTTGCGGAAGGTCGCGAGCCTCGTCTGTCCACGCGGGAAATCATCGACGGCCCCCGGAATGAGATCGACCCAGGCCTGCCAGTCGTCACGCTTCCAGGAGGCGAAGACGTACCCGATGATGGGGACCGCCACGAGCAGCCCGACGATGACGTTCAGGGCCGCCCCGAGCCAGAACAGCATGCCTCTTCTGGAGGGCACGGGGCCGCCGGGCTCTCCGAGCATCTGGACGTCCGGTGCTTCCTTGTAGTCGAATGATTCAGGCATGGTCTGGAATCCTCATGGAACCTGAGTTCCACTCCCTCGCGGGTTGCCAAGTGACGGGAACGGAGCGCCTGCGAACTCCACGCGGTGTGATGCCAGGAAGGCAACGAGGTCGCTGACCTGCCTGTCGGTCAGGGGGGCCAGGCCTTCACGCTGCGGAACGGGTGATCCGTTGAGCGTTCCCTTCCAGTCGGGCATGCCAAGGTCCAGACGGCCGCAGATGATGGCGCTTCGTAGGGCCTGGTCACTGACCAGGGCCAGGTAGGCGCTGTCCACGACCGACCCGGCGACGCTGCCGCCTGTGCCGCCGGTTCCATGGCAGGCTGAGCAGTGTGTTTCGAACAGGGCGGCGCCTCGTGCCGCATCACCCTTCGTGCCGGACACGAGCGGTGGCACCGCCGTACCGGATTGATCGGCGCTGGTGCCCCAGGTTCGGTGCATCCCGTTGACGATGTCACTGACCTGCCTGTTCGTGAGACCGCCGCCCTGCTTGCGGGCGAAGGGGGGCATCAGGGTGTCGTGGACACCCTCGCCCGTGACCTGAGCGAGGTAGGCCGTGTCCGCCAGCGACAGGTACAGGGGATCGTTGAGCGGCCGGGCGGCGCCGAACTGCCCGTTTGTTCCATGGCATCCACTGCAGTTTGCCGTGTAGAGCGTGTTGAATGCATGGACATCGGTCGGAAGGACGGGTTCCTCGGCCTTCGTCGGCTTGCCGGGCATCCAGTCGCAACCTGCCAGGAGCAATCCCGCGAGCAGCATGCTGAATGTCCTGGCTCGTCCGGTCATTCCTCATCCCCTCCGATCGACGGGACTCCCGGGCTTTCGATTCCCAGGCGTTCGAGTGTCGACCAGTTCTGCATCGTGCCGATGCGTTCGCTGCGCGTCACGATGAAACCGCAGATCGCGCCGAAGACGATCTGCGAAATGATGAACCATGTCCAGTCGACGTGGTCGTTGAGAACGGGGTTGACCACGCGAAGCGAGCCCCAGGCCAGTCCGGACCAGAGGAGCGGTACGAAGAAGGCTCCGAAGAGGATGCGACCCTTGGCGATCATGGGAAGTACGACGCCGTAGAGGAGGCCGATCATGATCGACATGGAGACATGGATGATGATTCCCAGGATGAAGCCCCAGGTGTGCCACTGGGCAAGCTGGGCGGGATCCTCCTGCCCAAGCGATGGAAGGACCGTCGCGGCCAGGATGTTCACCGTGTACCAGGGGCTGCCTTCGGCGATAAGACCGTAGATGAGGGCGATGACGGCCATGGCGATGCCGCCGACGAGTCCACCGATGGCTCCGGCGCCATATGGATGGATCTCGACCGGGATCCTCGCTCGATGGGTGCCCCCGGGAATCATCAGGTGGGCAACCGCCCCCGGGCGAGGCTCGATGGTGACCCGGTCCTCCTGGAAGGGGACCAGTTGATGGATGTTGTCCGGCAGGCCCTCCCTCCACCAGCGGATCGCTCCCGCAAGGGCGACGATGAACCCGATGATGCTGACACTCCAGATCGTGACGATTCCTGTGAAGATCAGGGTCACGCCGAAGGCGCACACGAACGGCGAGGACGTGGGTGCGGGAAGGTGGATGCCGTGCTCCGTGCCAGGTTGTTTCGCGTCATGTTCCATGTGAGATCAGCGGCCGATGATGTAGACGATGGTGAATACGGCGATCCAGATGCCGTCGACGAAGTGCCAGTACCAGGAGAGAAGTTCGATCTTCTCCGCATGTCGCTTGTGCATGAAGCCAAGCAGCGTCAGGACGAAGACGAGACTCAGCAGGATGAGCCCGATGGTGACGTGGGCGGCGTGGAACCCGACGACGGTGTAGAAGCCGGAGCCGAACAGGTTGGTCCTGATGGTCAGTCCCTGCTCGGCGATCATCCCGTACCACTCCATGCCCGTTCCGACGAGGAACTCGGCACCGAAGAGGATGGTCAGGAACCACCAGAAGGCGAATGCACCCATGGCTCCCTTTCGAAGGGCCCTGACAGCCAGGGTGATCCAGATCGAGCTTGTCAGGAGAAAGATCGAGTTGAAGACGACCTTCATCGGGGCGGCCGAGACCTCGAGCACCTCGGTCGGCGTGGGTGTACCGGGGAGATCCTTGCCCAGGTAGAACAGGTAGACCGCGAGGAGCGTTCCGAAGAAGGTGATCTCCGAGCAGATCAGGCAGAGCATGCCGCACTTGCCGCTGTCCATCGCCTGGGGCGCTGCTTCAGGCGGTGACAGGATCGTCGTGGCGGGTGATGTCGGCGTTGCGGACATGAACTACTCGTATTTCCAATCAGGGTCTTCGGGGTGCTTGAGATCCCACAGCGGGCGTCGCGAATGCACGACTGGTTCCTCTTCGAAGTTGTACTCGGGGGGAGGCGAGGTCGTGGACCATTCGAGGGTCCATGCATCCCATGGATCGGCTCCGGCGTCCTTGCCGGACCGGAGTGAACGGAAGACGTTCCAGGCGAAGAACAGGACCCCGGCAATCTGTATCAGCACGCCGATGGAGGAAAGCATGTTCCACAGTTCCCAACCCCGGTCGGCGTGGTAGGTGTAGATGCGGCGGGGCATGCCGAGCATGCCCGAGACGTGCATGGGACCGAACGTCAGGTTGAACCCGATGAACAGCAGCCAGAACTGGCACTTGCCGAGTTTCTCGGACAGCATCTTCCCGGTCACCTTGGGGAACCAGTAGTAGATGGCGGCGAAGATGGAGAAGACCAGTCCGCCGAAGAGCACGTAGTGGAAGTGCCCGACGACGAAGTAGGAATCACTCACCTGCCAGTCGAAGGGAACGGTGGCGAGCATCACTCCGGTCAGTCCGCCGATGAGGAACATGGCCAGGAAGCCCGTCGAGAAGAGCATCGGTGTGTCGAACCTGATCTTGCCGCCGAACATGGTGCCGACCCAGTTGAACATCTTGATGCCAGTGGGGATGGCGATGAGGAAGGTCGATCCCATGAAGATGGTGTTGACCATCGGGCTCAGGCCCAGGGCGAACATGTGGTGGACCCAGACGCCGAGGCTGATGAAGCCGATGGAGACCGTCGCCGCGACCATGAGCGGGTAGCCGAAGATGACCTTTCGACAGAACACCGGGATGATCTCGGAGACGTAGGCGAAGGCCGGCAGGATGAGAATGTAGACCTCGGGATGGCCGAAGAACCAGAAGAGGTTCTGCCAGAGTACGGCCGATCCACCTCCCTGGGGATCGAAGAAATGGGCGCCCATCAACCTGTCGAAGAGCAGCATGACCTGTGCCGCGGCCAGTGGTGGCATGGCGATCATGATCAGGATCGCGTCGATGAGCATGAGCCAGACGAGCAGCGGCATCTTCATGAGGGTCATGCCACGGCAGCGCATGGTCAGGATCGTGGTGATCAGGTTGATGCCCGTCGCGATCGAACCGAATGAACTCACCAGGAGGCCGAGGATCCAGTAGTCCGTGCTGTGTCCACGTGAGTAGGTTCGTTCCGTCAACGGGGCGTAGGCGAACCACCCCACGTCCGGGGCGGAGCCCATGCCGTAGAGGCCCTGCGCCCCGAAATAGCTGAAGTAGAGCAGGAGCCCGCCGAAGAGGAACAACCAGAACCCGAAGGCGTTGAGCCTCGGGAAGGCCAGGTCGCGTGCGCCGATCTGCAGCGGAACGAAGTAGTTCGCGACGCCCAGGAGGATCGGCATGCCCACCAGGAAGACCATGGTGGTTCCGTGCATCGTGAAGAGCCTGTTGAAGTCCTCCGGCGAAAGGATGGTGTTGCCCGGTACGGCAAGCTGCCATCGCATCATCGTCGCCTCGAGTCCACCGATCAGGAAGAAGATCAGGCCGGTGGTCACGTACATCACGCCGAGTTTCTTGTGGTCTGCCGTAGCGATCCACTCGTGCATCCTGGACAGGAACGGGGCGCGGAAGGCGCCCTGTCCGTCGGCATGTCCTGGTTGCGGGAGGGTGGTCATTTGTACGAGCTTCCTACTTGAGCGTCAGGAGGTAGGACACGACGTCCTTGACCTCCTCGGGGGAGAGTTTCATTGACGGCATCCGGCAGCCGGGCTTGATGATCTGTGGATCGTAGACCCATGTGCTGAGATTCTCGGGAGTGTTCGCGACGACCCCGGACCCGATCACGCTTCGGCTCATCAGGTGGGTCAGGTCGGGTGCGAAGGTGCCGTTGGCCACCGTGCCCCTGATCCGGTGGCAGTTGATGCAGGAGGTCTGCAGGAACAGGTTTCGTCCACTGGCCACGGAGGGGTCGTTGACGGCGTCGGCCTGCTGGTTCGCCACCCAGGCGTTGAAATCCTCCTCCTCGTGCACGACCACCGTGATGAGCATGTTGGCATGCTGGGTGCCGCAGTACTCGGCGCACTGGCCGACGTAGGTCCCGGTCATCGTCGGCTGGAGCCAGAGGTGATTGATCCTGTTCGGAACGACGTCGGTCTTCCCGGCGAGTTGAGGCACCCAGAAACTGTGAATGACGTCGTTGGATTCGAGCGTCAGGTAGATCGGAACCGACTTCCCGTCGCGTGTCAGCGGCACGTGGAGCTCATTGGCGGTGACGAAGCCCTGCTCGGGGTAGTCGAACTCCCACCACCACTGGTGGCCCACGACGGTGATCTCGAGTGAATCAGGTGGGGGACTGGTATGGTCGATCTCGAAGATGGTCCTCGCCGAGACAAGGAAGAGGACGAAGACGATCACGGTGGGAATGATCGTCCAGGCGAGTTCGATGGGGTTCGAGCCGTAGACCTGGGGTGCCTCGGTGTCGTCCCCGGGCTTCTGCCGGTACTTCACGATGCACCAGATCATCAACGCCGCCATCACGATGAAGATCAGGCCGCAGATGCCCCATACGAACCAGCTGACATCAAGAATCTTCTGGGCGGGGATCGACCGGGGGGCGAACATCGTCGGTGAAGGAGCTGCTCCATCGGCGCAGATCGGGGGATCCGCAGCCAGCGCTGGAAGGGCAAGTGCCATGCCCAACAGGCAGGAAGAGACCATGGCCAAGGATGGCATCCAATGAGGTCTTCCCCGGGATGACGCCGTGGGACGGCGTTGAGGCATCGGCACGCTCCAAAATCCCCTGTAACGAGTACGAGGGAGGTGAAGTGAGTAAAGCAGACTGGGCTCGGGTCCGCAACCTCCACGAGTGGGGAAGAAGGAACTTCATGGACCCCCGGGGGGGTCAGGCAGGGGTATCGGCCGGCGAGACCGCCGGGTCGTGGTGTGGTCGCCCGATGCAGAGGTAGTTGAATCCCAGACGGGCCATGCGTTCCGGGTCCCAGAGGTTCCTGCCGTCGAAGATCACGGGCTGCCTCATGCTTCCAAGCAGGCGTTCGAACTCCGGGGTCCGGAATTCGCTCCATTCCGTGCAGATGACAAGTGCATCGACATCCGTTGCGGCTTCATAGATGTCATCGGCCCGCACCATGCCGGTCTCGAGTTGCTCGAAGTTGCCGGCTGCAACGGGGTCGTAGCCGATGACCTCGGCGCCCGAATCAAGCAGGGCGGTCACGATGGTTCGGGAGGGGGCTTCGCGGATGTCATCGGTTCGAGGCTTGAAGGCGAGTCCCCAGACCCCGATACGGAGTCCGTTCATGTCCGACCCGAGAACGGAATGGATTCGATCGATGAACCATCGGCGCTGTGCCTGGTTCACGTCATGCACGGCTTCGTTGAGGGGCGTTGGAAGTCCCGCATCCCGTCCCATCTCGATGATCGCCAGGATGTCCTTCGGGAAGCATGAGCCGCCGTAGCCGAGCCCGGCGTAGAGGAAGTCGCGACCGATGCGCGTGTCGGTGCACATTCCCTCCCGGACCTTCGCGATGTCGGCGCCATGGTGGTCGCAGAGCCTGGAGATCTCGTTCATGAAGGAGATGCGGCATGCGAGCATTGCATTCGAGGAGTACTTGACCATCTCGGCCGATGGGATGTCCATGAAGAGGCAGGGATTCCCCTGGCGTACATAGGGAGCGTACAACTCGCCGAGCATCTCCCTGCCGATGTCGTCCTCGACGCCGCAGACGATTCGATCGGGCTTCTGGAAGTCGCTGATGGCGTCGCCTTCCTTGAGAAACTCGGGATTGTCCGCGACGGAAAATGGCGTCTCGACACCAGCCTTGATCCGGTCTCGAACAGCCATGGTCGTTCCCAGAGGTACGGTGGATTTCACGACCACCAGGGGATGTGGCGACGTCAATGCGGCGGAGAGTGCTTCAGCGATATCGTCCGCCACGGACATCACGGCCGAGAGATCGGTCCTTCCATCCTCACCTGTTGGAGTACCGACGCAGATGAAGATGACCTGGGCATCGCGATAGGCCTCCATCGGATCATCCGTGAAGTTGAGTCGCCCCGCATCCATGTTGCTCCTGAGGAGTTCTTCAAGCCCCGGTTCATGGATGGGGCAGCCACCGCCCAAGAGCGTCTGGACGCGTTGGGAATCCAGATCGAGGCATGTGACCTTGTTCCCCGTATTCGCGAGGCAGGTTCCGGTGACCAGCCCGACGTATCCACTTCCGACGATGGTCAGGCGCATGAAATCCCTCCTGCTGCAAGTGCCGGAACTTCACGTTCCAGGTCCATCGATGTATCGAAGGTCGACTCGAACTCGAGGAGGTCCTTCTTCAGTTCCAGTGCCCGGCTTGAAGGTTCAGTGGTTCCGGCGAATCCGCCCAGTCCTCCGCCGGATTCGATGATGCGGTGGCAGGGTACGAAGATCGGCAGTGGATTCTGTCTCATGCTGCTTGCCGCTGCGCGGACGGCATTCGGGCTGCCCGCCAGCCGTGCCAGGTCAGCATAGGTCGTCCTGCCGCCCATGCGGATCGTTCGGCAGGCCTGCCAGCAACGGGCATAGAAGGGGGGACCGGATGGAGTCTTCACGTTCCTGTTCAACGCAGGGTCAATGGACTCTCCCTCGAAATAGGCTTCAAGGGCCGTTGCCGCTTCCGGGCAACACGATTCGTCAAGCAGGCTGTCCTCGGGCCAGGGGCGGCGGAGGATGTCCGGCCAGTCGGTGTGCAGGGCATCCTGCTCGTCGATGGCGAGCAGGAAGAGTCCCATCGGCGCCTTGATGGGACGCCAGGCCTTGATCTGCTTCGAGGGTTCCGACATGCCCCCATTCTATCAAGGTCACGGTGTTGCCCATGCCGGGCAAGCGGATACCATCCTGTGATGTCACAGGCCCACCAGACCACGTCACACCATCTCGATGATGCTTCCCGGCCATTGCTTGAACTTCTTGAGCAGGTCGATCCGGACGTCGCTCGCCACATGGCCGCAGAGGCCCACCGGCAGTCGAACACCCTGGAGCTCATCGCCTCCGAAAATCACGTCAGCCCCGCCGTCATGCTCGCCATGGGTTCGTGGTTGACGAACAAGTATGCGGAGGGATACCCGGGCAAGCGATACTACGGGGGGTGCGAGTTCCATGACGAGATCGAAGAGCTCGCCCGTGATCGTGCAAAGTCCCTGTTCGGATGTGCCCATGCGAATGTTCAGCCACACAGCGGGGCGAGCGCGAACATTGCGGCCTTCATGGCCATGTGCAAGCCCGGAGATCGCATCCTTTCACTCCCGATCAAGTCCGGTGGACACCTGAGCCATGGCCTGAAGCCCAACTTCTCGGGGACGTTCTACGACATCGTCGACTACGACCTCGATCCGGAAACCGAGCTCCTCGACTACGACGAGATTCGTCGAATCGCCGTCGAGACCAGGCCGAGGATGATCATCTGCGGGTACTCCGCCTACCCGAGAACGATCGACTTCGCGGCCTTCCGCTCGATCGCCGACGAGGTCGACGCGGTCCTCATGGCCGACATTGCGCACATCGCGGGGCTTGTCGCGGCGGGTGTGCATCCCTCGCCCTTCCCGCATGCGCACATCGTCACGACCACGACGCACAAGACGCTTCGTGGGCCGCGAGGCGGACTGATCCTGACCGATGACGAGGAGGTCGCCAAGCTCGTCGACCGCAAGGTCTTCCCCGGTTCGCAGGGAGGTCCCCTGATGCATGTCATCGCCGCGAAGGCGATCGCATTCGGGGAAGCGCTTGATCCTTCGTTCAAGGAGTACGCGGGCAACGTCGTTTCGAACGCGGGTGCGATGGCCAATGCGCTTGTCGAGAAGGGCTATCGTCTCTGCAGCGGAGGGACGGACAATCACCTGATGCTCGTCGACCTGCAGCCTCGCGACGCCGAGTTGACCGGCGCCGATGCGGAGCAGTGGCTCGAGGCAGCCGGGATCATCACGAACAAGAATGGAATTCCCAACGACCCGAGGCCGCCGATGGTGACCAGTGGTCTTCGACTGGGAACGGCAGCTGTCACGACCCGTGGCCTTGATGCGGCGGCGATGGGGGAGGTCGTCGAACTGCTCGATCGCGTCATGGGTTCACAG
>PBMX01000041.1 GCA_002722935.1 Phycisphaerae bacterium
CCCGAGGGTGAGTACGTCATTCCCATCGGCGAGGCGGTCGTGCATCGCGAGGGAACCGACTGCACCCTCGTGGGATTCGGTCGAACAGTCTATTTCTGCGAGCAGGCAGCGGAGGCTCTTGCACGCGAAGGCATCTCCTGTGAGATTCTCGACATGCGATCCATCAGGCCCCTGGATGTGGATGCCATCGTTCGATCGGTGAAGAAGACCAACTACTGCGTCGTGGTCGACCAGTCCTGGTCCTTCGCATCCGTCGGGTCCGAGGTTGCCGCCCAGGTTCATGCGGCCTGCTTCGACGACCTTGACAACCACGTCTACCGGGTCCACAACGACGATGTCCCCGCACCTTATTCACATGACCTTGAGCAGGAGATGCTTCCCAACGCCAGGAAGATCTGTGAAGCGGTACGCTCTGTGACATACAACGCCTGAGGAAGCCCCGGAGTCATCAATGCCCATCGACATCACCATGCCAAGACTGTCCGACACGATGGAAACAGGGACCATCGTGAAGTGGCACGTCTCCGCGGGGGATGCCGTCTCGGCGGGTGACGTCATCGCGGACGTTGAAACCGACAAGGCGACGATGGAAATGCAGTGCTACGACGATGGCACCATGGTGTCCATCGAGGTCAACGAGGGCAGCCCGGTCGCAGTGGGCACCGTCGTGGCCGTGATGGCCGAGGAGGACGAGGAGATCGATGCCGCGACCCCGCCCTCTTCGCCGCCACCGTCGATGAAGGAACCACCTCCCGCTCCACAGGCTGGCGCCGAGGCACCACCTGCAGCGACGCCTGCCGTCGTCGAGACCGTTGAAGCACAGGTCGACGAGCCGGCCGAGCCGCCGCTGACCATGCGAGGGCATGTCCGGATCTCCCCGGTCGCTCGCCGGATCGCCGAGGAGCACGGAGTCGACCCGGCTTCACTGTCCGGATCCGGCCCCATGGGACGAATCGTGAAGCGAGATGTGCTTGCGGCCATCGGGATCTCGCAGGAAACGGCCGCGGCCGTTCCTCCCGGTGCCGGGATTTCACAGGCATCACCCGCCTCGTCGCCGGGTTCGAGCCTTCCCGCAACACCCGTGGACTCATCGTCGACGTCCGTTCCGGTCAAGGCGTCTGACATCCCCGCTCCCTCGGGGTATGGCCTGCAACCCTGGTCCGAACCGCTCAGCGGAATGCGGCAGACGATCGCACGCCGACTCGTTGAATCGAAGACGAGCATTCCCCACTACCAGGTCAGCATGGTCTTCGACATGGATCCGATGGTCGAGATGCGGTCGCAGCTCAACGAGCAGCTGGCACAGCATGAAGTCAAGCTCTCGATGAACGACCTGGTCGTCCGCTGCTGCGCCCTGGCGATGTACACCAACCCGTTGATGAACGCTTCATGGGGAGGGGACTGCATCAACTACCACGGGGATGTGAACATCGGAGTCGCCATCTCGCTTCCTCCCGAACGAGGCGGTGGACTCGTCGTGGCCACCATCCGCAACGCGGACAGGAAGAGCCTTCGTGTCATCAACCAGGAATCGAAGGAACTGTCGAAGAAGGCCCGGACGAAGGGACTGACCATCGACGAGATGGCCGATTCGACCTTCACTGTCTCGAACCTGGGCATGTTCGGCATCGACAACTTCACCGCCATCATCAATCCACCCAACAGCGCCATTCTCGCCGTCGGAGCCGTGCAGCAGAAGCCCGTCGTCCGAAACGGTGAAGTGGTCGTGGGGCACGAGATGACGGCGACGCTGAGCAATGACCACCGAGTCGTGGACGGAGCCACCGCGGCCCGCTACCTCTCGAGCCTGAAGGAACTCATTGAAAACCCCGGCATGGCACTTGTCTGAAGCCCATGCACCGACGAAGATCACGCGTCCATTCCCGGAGATGCAGCACATGACCAAGACGACATCAACAACTCCGAGGATTCCCCGCCTCTACGACGACGACGGGGATCGACTGATCCAGGCCGACAACCGCTCGGCACGTGTGATCATGCTGCCCTCGGGCAACCCGCGGGAAGCCAGTACAGACCGGGATCGAATCCGGATCGAGTGGGGGCAGCACCTGCTTGCCGACATGCTCGCCCATCGCTACCGCACCCTCGTATGCGGCGTGAATACGACCGACAACAGCAATGGAATCATCGGCATGCTCGCCGACCTGTTGCCTACGAGCCAGTGGAACTCCCGGTCCATCACGGCCCACGCCCAGATGTTCGCCGAGTCGACCAGCCCTGACGAGGTTCTGGTGCTCAAGTACGACATGGATGCCGTCGAGGTGCTTGCGCTGCTTCGACCGAAGGGGCGTGACCATTTCACGCTCAAGGACCTCAGTCGCGGTTTCCGGAAGGTCGGAAGCATGATCGAGACCAGGAGCGATCGACTGCCCTGTGCCAGCGTGAGTTTCCTCGGGGCGGCGTCGAACCACCTGAAGGATCATGCCGGTGAGGAGCCGACGTTCGAGAGCGTGCTTCGAACCATGTACGAAGCCGGCTATCGAGGCGATGTCTACCCGTCGCTGGGCATGTGGGAACTCGCCCCGACCGCTGTCTGGGCCTCCTACCCCTTCAGCGACTCGTTGAAGGTGATGCGTTCCGGCGGTTTCTGAACCTCCATCGAGGTTCTCAGGTGGTCCCTGCCAGTTGCCTGACGGTCATCATGAATGTCCGTGACATGTGCCTGTGAAGGATGACGGCCAGGGTCGTATACGCGCCCGCGGTGACGATGCCGCTTCCGATCATCAGCAGCCCCATGGAACCGAGGTCGCCTCCACTCCCGAGGGCGTCGGGCAACCACCCGGTCGGATCAAGCCCGGCCATGACGAGGTTGACGGGGCTTGCTGCGGCAATCAACGGGCCCACGATGTTCGTCGAGTTCATCACGGGCACGGCACAGAAACTCACGAGTCCCGTCAGGGTGCCGATGATCAGGACGGCGGCCACGATCGAACCGATCGTGCCCCGGCTCCTGATCGACCAGAGGAGGCCGATCATTACGCAACAGCCGATGAACGGAATGAACATGAGGGAGAACGCAGCCGCCGCCTGCCATTGGAAGAGGGGGACATCGACATTCGTTCCGGAGGCCATGGCAACGGGCGTCGTGGTGGGCGTGCCGAAGCCGCCGAGGGTTTCGTAGAGCACGACGAGGAGAAGTGATGCGATCGGAACGAGGATCATCGGCAGGAGGTACCTGACCAGTCCCCGGTGCTTGCCCCTGAGGTAGGCCCCGGGCTCGATCGGTGTCGTGAGAATGATGTCGAGGGAGCCATCTTCGCGTTCTCGACTCACCGCCGTCGCGCTCAGGTTCACCGCGACGAGCGTGACGAGGGCGATTTCTCCCAGTAGGAGGAACCCAAGCGACGTGCGGAGTCCGCCCAGCGACATCGTTCCGTTCTGGTGCATCCCCAGGAGGACGACCGTCGCCGCGATGGCGATGCCGGCGAAACTCCACCGTGCCAATCGTTCCGCAAGGCCGCCGGCTCCACGCCTTGCTTCCCGCCAGGCGATGGCGTTTCGACCTACGCTGTGTGGATCACGCTGGATCGACTCGGGCGGGGGAAGGCCCACGAGCCGACGAAGGATGGTCTCGGTGCCTCCGTTGCGGGCAAGAACCCGGACGCAGATCGTGGAGAAGGTGATCAACACGAGGCTCGACAGCAGGCACAGCCAGTTGAACGTGGCCACGGGACTTGCCAGCCACAACCTCGTCAGCCAGCCGGCATCGACGGCGTCGTGCGGCATGTAGGCCCTGGAGTTGAGGAGTACTTCCAGTGCGAGGAACGGGTTCAATGGCGTGAAGATCGTCGTCCAGGTCGCACCCGATGTTCCCTGCACGGGACTTCTCGTCTGGATGTCCAGGGCCCAGGTGACGAAGAGGAGTACGACGATGGCCACGTAGAAGGAGAAGACGGCCTTCTTGCCGCCCAGCCGCGTGACACTGAGGGTAATGGCGACCGATGCGACGAAGAGGGAGGTCATGGCCGCAATCATGAATCCCCCGATGATCGAATCGCTGGGGACCCCTCCGAAGAATCGGAGGATCATGAACAGCGGCAGAGTCGAAATCAACAGCGCGAAGACGAAGAACCAGCGACCGAAGAGATTCCCCAGGACGATCTGGAGGGAGTTCAAGGGAGTCGTCAGCAGGATGTCCCATGTTCGGGGATTCGACTCGTGGGAGATGGCGCCCGCCATGAACACCGGGGTGAGGAGACAGACCAGCAGAATCTCCAGGACGCTGACCGAGGTGAAGATCATCGCGCCCACGGAGGCAAGTGCACGAAGCGAAAGGGAATCACTGCTGGGAACGGCCTTGACGACCAGGATGACGAACGAAGCCAGTATCAGGACCCCGAGAAATCCTCCCCTGATCATCAGTTGCCGTGACCGCCGTGATCCGTTCTTGATGATTCGGAGGCAGATCGGGTTGGTCGGCAGCAGTCGAAGAAGCCAATTCAGGATCAGGGGCATCGGATTCCAGACGATGGGGGGTTGAAATCGCCGTGCATTGACGGATCTGGGGAAAGAGTCTTGACAGGCCTCAGGTGTGTTCAGAATAATGGTACCCGGACAATTTCCCGGAGGTTCTTCGGGTGCCTGGGACGTCCCTTGCCCCATCCTCCGGTTTCAATCGGTACGTCCCATTACGACACGGACCATGCCGTTTTCACCGGCCCAGGCCGGCACGTCCAAGAGGGTTCCGCCTCCGGCAGGACTCCGCCACCACCGCACCGTGCGGCCGGGTGGAGCGGGCGTGATAGATTGAAGTTGAAGAAGCGCGTCTTGGAACACATGAAGTCATTTCGGGTACGAGGGCGACACGGACCAGGTCCGTGCCCATGTGTACCGTGGAGAAAGTTCGCAGGGGGTTCACCAGGGCCGCCCGGCTCATCCTGAAGACTGACCGGAGGGCAATGCCCACCGGGTCCAAGGACAGGTTCGTGTCGTACGTGGATACCCGCTGATCGCGGGATGGGCGCATCGCGCCCGCTGCCGGCATTCGGGAGTGCTTCCGATGCCCATTACGACGTTCATGCCAGGTCTTGGACTGGTCGATCTCACATATTTCATTCTCATCATCGTCGCGGCCCTGCTCGTGGGGGGCTTCGTTGGCGTCCTCCTGCTTCGAATGAGTGCAGGGGGGACGATCAGGGCGGCCCGGCGGGAAGCCCAGAACATCCGTACTTCGGCTGAGTCAGCTGCGGAAGCGGCCTTCCAGAAATCGGAACTCGAGGCCGAGAGGTCACTCAAGGCCCGCCGGACGGAACTCGAGCAGGAACTCGATGCCATTCGCCAGGAGCTCAAGAAGGACCAGGGTCGGCTGAAGAATCGCGAGGACAACCTGGATACGAAACTGGAGCGGGTTGCGCAGCGGGAGTCGAACCTGGACAAGCGTGATGGCCAGCTCAAGTCGCGGGAGGAGGAACTGCAGGGCAGGGCGAACGAACTTGAGCAGCGTCTCGAGGATGTCATGGCCCGGCTCGCCGAGGTGGCATCCCTGTCGATCGAGGACGCGCGGGCGGAATTGATGGCGCAGGTTGAGGAACGATCGGAGCATGAAGCTGCGGGTATTCGCCGCACGATCCTCGAGCGTGCCGAGGAGGATGCCAGGGGACAGAGTCGCGAGATCACCCTCATGGCCATCCAGCGATACGCCGCGGAGCACGTGGCGGATGGAACCGTGCGTTCAGTGAAGATCCCCTCTGATGACATCAAGGGCAGGATCATCGGTCGAGAAGGACGCAACATCCGGGCGCTGGAACGGGCCACCGGTGTGGACATCCTCGTGGATGACACACCCGGGGTCATCGCGGTCTCCTGCTTCGATCCGATCAGGCGGGCGATCGCGGGAGAATCCTTGCAGAAGCTCGTGGCGGATGGACGAGTGCATCCGTCCCGCATCGAGGAGATCGTGGCCGGCGTTCGAAAGGACATGCAGGAACGGATTCGCAAGGAGGGGAACGAGGCGATCCTCGAAGCGAATCTCAGGGGGCTGCACCCGAAGATCGTCGAAGCGATGGGGAAGCTCCATTTCCGCACGAGTTTCGGCCAGAACGTGCTTCGTCATTCCATCGAGGTCGCATTCCTCAGTCAGGTCATCGCCGACCAGTTGGAGCTCGACGGCGAGTTGGCGCGTCGATGCGGTTTTCTCCATGACATCGGGAAGGCGATGGATCACGAGATGGAGGGTGGACACCCGGCCATCGGCATGGAGTTCAGCAGCCGCTACGGGGAGAAGTCCGAGGAAGTACTCAATGCCATCGGGGGGCACCATGGGGACATCCCGTCCAGTTCTCCATACACCCCGATCGTCATGGCGGCCGACGCCATCTCCAGTTCCCGCCCGGGAGCGAGGCGGGAGTCGATGGAGATGTACGTCAAGCGATTGCGCGACCTGGAGGGAATCGCCACCGATATCGACGAGGTGGCCGAGGCCTACGCCATCCAGGCCGGGCGCGAGGTCCGGGTCATCGTGGATTCCGATCGGGCGGATGACGACACGGCCTTCACGATCGCCGAGAAGATCGCCCGTCGTGTCGAGGAGGAGATGACCTTCCCCGGGGAGATCAAGGTCACCGTACTGAGAGAAACCCGTGCCGAGGCCACCGCTCGCTGAGCCACGGTACACTGCCCAGTTCGTGAATCACGAGCAGGTACTGACACGGAGAACAGCCGATGCCAATCAAGGCAACCGACATCAAGCGAGGCCAGGCGCTCCTCTGGGAGGGCACCCTGCACGTCGTCCTCGGGACCGAGCATGTCAAGCCCGGCAAGGGGCCCGCGTACGTCCAGGCCAAGATGAAGAATGTCGAGACCGGGACGATCAAGGTCAATCGACTCAACTCATCCGACAAGGTCGAAGACGTGACCATCGATCGACGGACGATGCAGTACCTCTACGATTCCAGTGGACAGGGGCATGGGCCCTTCGTCTTCATGGATAACGAGACCTTCGACCAGGTCGAGATCGACGGTGACGTGATACCCACCGAGCAGAGTCAGTGGATGAAGGAGAACATCGAGATCACCATCATGATGTTCGAGCAGAAGCCACTGGGCATCGAGATGCCGGCCCAGGTCGAGTTGACGATCACCGAGACCATCGCCCAGCCCAAGGGAGCGACCGCGACGAACCAGTTGAAGGAGGCTACGGTCGAGACGGGCGCACGGGTGCGTGTTCCACCCTTCATCGAGGTCGGCCAGGCGATCAAGATCAATCCCGAGAACGGCGAGTACATGGGCAAGGCCTGATGCGCTCGACGGAGATTCGATACTAGTCCAGACGGAAGAGGGCGATCAGCTGCTCGTTGGTCAGGACTTCCGGTCTCCAGGAAGGCTCGATCCCCTCGGGGAGTCGACGATCTCGACCGAGGATCCGGCCCAGTTGTTTTCGCCTCGATGAAAAGAGCATCGTGCCGAAGCGTGCGTAGGCCTGCCGATCGATCTCCTGTTCCAGTTCCAAGGGCCTCAGGGCGACCATGGCGCTGACGACCTTCGGCTGTGGCCAGAAGCAGCTGGGGGGAATGACACCGATTCGCTCGATGGTGCCGAAGGTCGATGCCAGGATTCCAAGTGGCCCCCTCGCCTTTTCCCCGGGCGAAGCCAGCAGGCGGTCGGCGACTTCCTTCTGGATGGTGACGAACTGTCCACGGCAGCCGGGCTGGTGCATCAGGAGTTCGATCATGACCGGACTTGCCGCCTGGTAGGGGAGATTCGCGACCAGTGACCATGGTGCATCCCCGAGAACCTTCTCGACATCCGGGGAGAGTCTTCGCCCTTGTCCCAGGCAGTCACCTCGTACCAGTTGGACCTGATCTCCGAATCGATCGGCCACCAGGTCGGCGAGACCGGTATCGATTTCACAGGCGATCACCTCGGCCCCGGCCTCGAGCAGCGCTTCCGTGAGAGCCCCGGTTCCCGGTCCGATCTCCAGGACACGATCACCTGGCTCGATTCCCGCTGCTTCGACGAGGCGGCGAATCTGGTTCTGGTCATGGAGGAAGTTCTGCCCGAACTGCTTCAGGGGTTTCAGTCCACGTACCTCGAGGAGGTTTCGGATGTCAGTCAGTGACTGCATGTTTCCAGCGTATCAGGACTGGAGGACGCGCCCCCAGAGCGGTGCCAGTCGACGTCGCTCATCGGGAGAAATCGTCGCAGGATCGGTGAAGACGGCCTTGTCGAGGGCGCGATGGGCCGGGCTTTGCGTGCCTGCGAGCGATTCGGGGTGCATGCAGGCTCGCTGGAGAAGATCGAGGGCGGCATCGGATGCCTTCTGCAGGTTTGCAAGCACGTTGTCGAGGATCGAGTCTTCCGAACTCGTTCGCCAGCAGTCCCAGTCGGTGGGCAGGGCCAGGAGGGCGTAGGCCAGTTCGGCTTCTCGCGCAAGCCTGGCTTCAGGCATGGCGGTCATGCCGACAAGATCCGCGCCCGCAAGCCGGTGCATGTTCGATTCCGCCCGGGTCGAGAAGGCGGGGCCCTCCATGCAGAGATAGGTTCCCGATCCATGGAAGTTCGTTTCGGAGGACGCGGCGGAAATCTCCAGCCACGCCCTGAGAACCGGGCAGCATGGATCCGCGAGTTCCACATGCACCGCGGCATGCTCGTAGAAGGTGCGTGGACGATGGATCGTTCGGTCGATCAACTGGTCGCAGGACACGAGATCTCCCGGCGAGATGGTTTCGCTGAGGGAACCGGTGGCGCCGGATGCCACCACGTGCGTGCAGCCGAGGGCTTTCAGGGCGAACATGTTCGCCCTGTAGGGGACGTTGGTCGGGTTGTACTGGTGGGAATCACCGTGCCTTGCAAGAAGTGCGACCTCGAGTTCGGCCAGGCGCCCGGTCGTGATCAGGTCGCTGGGCAGTCCGAATGGAGTCTCGATCTCGTGCTGCTCGACGCCCGCAGGGTCGAGGCACTCCCGGAGACGAGTACCAAGGCCTGTTCCACCGATGATGGCCAGTCGTGGCTCCCGGATCGATTCCGCGCCGTCCATCAGTAGTTGACCTGTCCAAGTTGCGCACCGACCCGGGTTTCACCCCGAACCTCGTCGTACCCGATGTAGAACATGAAATCGAAATCGGGGAATGAGCGAACCACGCTTCCACTGATCGAACGGAAGTCGTCCCGGGTGAAGTCCCACTGCGGGAGGAACCCGATCGTGTACTTGTCCGAGACTTCGTACTCTCCGCCGAACGACAGCAGCTTCGAATCGGTGATCTGTATGTACCTGTACTCAGCGAACGTCGAGAACCGGGGCGAATGGTCGAGTCTGAACCCCGAGGAACCGCGATCGATGCGTGACTCATCGAAGTCGTAGATGCCTTCGCCGACGAAGGAGAGACTGTCGCTGAGTTGCCAGGTGTAGGACCCCTCTGCGAAGTTGCCCAGCTGGGAGTACCCCGGTTCCCATGTGAAGTACTGGGGAGTAGGCCATCGCTTGGTGGCACTGTCGGTGCTCAGCACGACGGCCGCATCCACGGTCAGCCAGTCGACCTCGTACCAGCGCCCAGGACCGCCGCGGTGCGTCTGCAGGGTGTTCGTGAGGCCGAAGCGGACGAGGCCGCCGGTGGACAGGGCATCCACGACCGGGTCGTAGAGGGCGGTTCGATCCGCGTCGTAGTTCGAAGTTCCGTACCAGAGCGTGACATACGGTTCGAGCAGATGCCGGAGGCGATGCATGTCGAGGAGTTCGTTGTGCACCCCGTCGTAGATCCGCTGCAACGTCGTGTTGATCCGGACTCCGCCGCTTCCAAAGAGCTGGGTCTTCTCGTCATCAAGCACCCTGGCGCCCGTGGAGGTCGGAATCGTGGGATCCTCCATGTAGGCAACCGTCTGGACCATGGTGAACGGGGTGATGTTGACCGGCCCCCATTCCAGTGGCATCGCCAGTTCCTGTCGTGTTGAAAACCGGTTGACCCATGAGTGGCGAAGGCCGGCGTACCTCGCGGCCTCGGAGATGGGCTGGTTCGCGCCGAAACGGACGCCCGGGCTGTTGAACATCCTGGCTCGAAGCCCGTTGTTGGCCGGTGTGCCGTCTGGAATGACGACCTGCATCCGCGAGGCCCTGTAATCGGAGGACCAGGTGAACATGTCACCGAACAGGGAGTCTCCGAATCGCTGGTAGGTCACTTCGGGAAGCTTGTTGACCTGGTATCCCTGAGATCCCATCAGCCAGCTGTTGGAGATGAAGTCGTTCAGGGCGTACTTGCCCAGAGCCGTGAAGGCGGTGTTCCGATGCTCGCTCTTGAGGTAGAGGGTGGTCTCGTACTCACGTCGATCCCTGTAGTCCTCTTCCCGCCAGGCGCTGACGAATGTCGAGTCGGACAGGTAGGAGAGCTGGCCCTGCAGCGTCCATTGTGAACTGAGCTTGATCGTCTGTTCCCAGAGCGCCGCGTAGCGATACTCCTTGGGGACGTCCATGGTGATGCCCGTATCCACTCGCTGTTCACCGCTGTCCTTCAGGCCGTAGAGGTCGAGGGCCATCTGGTTGTCGGCCCGGTCGATCGTGAAGTCGTAGCCGAGTCCGACCCCCCGTTCCGTGTAGCCGTCGATGTCGATGGTCATGTCCCAGCCCGAGGGTGATTCCTGCCCGAGCAGGGAGTAGAGATCCCACGTGGTTTCGATGATGGCTCCCTCGTATTCGTCCCACCCGCTCCGGACGCCCCTGAGGGGTATCTCGTGGGCTGGTCCGACGTAGCGCGGCCACCAGAGGATCGGCACGCCCCCGGCCTGCAGGGTCGTGTGCGTACTGTCGATCATCAACTCGCCGCGCTCCTCCTGCTCGATCTCTCCGAGGCCCGAGGGAACCTTGCTGACCACGACTGATCGGGCGCCGATCGCGAGGGTGGGGGTGTGGAATGACGAGGCGGAGACGGTGGCATGCTCAGCGGTCCACTGGTCGGTGGCCAGTTGTCGCATTTCCTCGGCTCGAGCGTAGATCGGGAGGTTTCGCTTGCGGTCGTAGGTTCGAAGCACCGCGTCGAGCATGATGGCCCGGTCGGACTCGAAGTCGTAGTACATGCGTGGAGCCCGGACGACGTAGTTGTCCTTGTCGGATTCGGCCTGGACGGCTCCCTCGAGGTAGACGCCTCGGACATCCTCGGCATCGAGGGATCTCGATGAGAGTTCCCGCACTGAACCGGGCTTGAGAAAGACGACGGCTCGTTCGGATGACAGGCGAAGGTTGTTCCCGGAGCCCGACCCGGAGGGCCTGTAGTCGAGAACGACGGCCCCATCGGCGACCAGGACATTTTCCTCGTCACCGGGATCGAGTTTCACGGTACTGGCCGAGAAGGAGATCACTCCACCGGAAGTCCTCAACCAGGGCCGCTGGCCGCGTGCCAGTTGGCCCTCCGGCATGCGGTTGGTGGGCAGGCTTCCTCCGGGAGTCGGGATGTACTCGGGATCATCGGCATTCCCGAGCACCTGGGGGAAACCGGCAAGGGCCGGAGCGCCCGCCTGGAGATCACGGAGGTATGCAGCCAACCGCTGTTCCGCCCGTCGGTTGAGCCCGTTGTCGGTCGGGGTGTTCTTGTTCAGGAGGGCGACATTGAGCCTGACCGCCCCACGGGCGCTGCCGACGACGAGCAGGTTTCGTCCCTGGGGTCCTCGCCCGGCTTCACTCGTCCTGTTCCATGCCTCGGGAAAGTAGACCGCAACCTGGTTGACCAGGCCATCGGCACTGTGGATCCGGTTCAACCAGACGACCGCGTCCTCGCCTTCGAAGGTCCATCCGGCGATCTGGACGGTGATGTCGCCTGAAAGAACCAGGCGCTTCGTATCCTCGACCGTCCAGACATCCGCTTTCATCGCGTTGAGGTTGATGTTTCCCGTTCTCGCCTCCACGGGCAGCACCACGCCGCTGAGGCGGTCGCCGTCGAGGGACATGGAGGATCCATGGGAGACATCGACCGGGGCGACAGCATGTGCCGTACCGGCCAGGAGAAGACCCAGGAGGGAGATGACTCGGTGGGGGAGCCTCATCTGCCCGCTGATGATACGGGCAAGCCGGTGAGGAGGATACTCAGTCCTCCGTCGCGAACATGGCGTCGATGAACAGGTCGGGTTCGAAGGCCGCCAGGTCCTCGGGCCGTTCACCGAGGCCGACGAACTTCACGGGAATCCCCAGTTCATCCCGGATCGCGAGGACGATCCCTCCACGGGCGGTGCCATCGAGCTTCGAGAGGACGATGCCGGTGGCATCGATCACGTCCTTGAACTGTCGAGCCTGGACGAGGGCGTTCTGCCCCTGGGTGGCGTCCAGGACCAGGAGGACCTCGTGCGGAGCACCATCGATCTTGTTGTTGAGCACCCCGTGGATCTTTCCGAGTTGACGCATGAGTCCCTGCTCGGTGTGCATTCGTCCGGCCGTATCGACGATCAGCACGTCGATGTCGCGAGCCTTGGCGGCATCGACGGCGTCGTAGACGACGGATGCAGGGTCGGCACCCGCGTCGCCACGGACGACATCGATCCCAAGGCGGGATCCCCATGTCTCAAGTTGCTCCGCGGCGCCGGCCCTGAACGTGTCACCGGCCGCCAGGAGGACCTTCCTGCCCTCGTCGGTGAAGGCCGCGGCCAGTTTCGCGATGCTCGTCGTCTTTCCGACGCCATTGACACCGGCCACGAGAATCACCGTCGGGCCATCGGCGGCCATGGTCACGGATGTATCGACACCCTCGAGCCTGCTGGTCATCTGCGACTTGAGGAAATCGATCGCATCCTCCCCCTTGCTCATCGCCCCCTTCGCGACGCCGTGTGAAAGTTCGTTGATGATCCCCTCGGCCGTCCTGACCCCGACATCCGATCGCAGGAGGTGGTCGTGAATCTCCTCGATCAACGCCTCATCGAGTACTCGGCCACGAAGGCGGTTGATGAGTTCACCGCCGAGGAGGCGGCGTGTCTGGCCGAGGCCACGCTTGAAGATGCCCAGCGTTCCACGGAGGAGTCCCATGCTCAGGCACCTGTTCCTTCCGATTCGAGGGCGGCCTGCCTCTGCTGCCAGAGCCTGTCAAGCACGCCATTGACGAACGAGGGGGATTCCTGGGTACTGAACTCCCGCGCGAGTTCGATTGCTTCATCGATGACGACCTTCGGCGGGGTCTGCACGCAGTGCAGTTCATACCAGCCAAGACGCAGGATGTTCCTGTCGATCATCGGCTGGCGATGGGTCGGCCAGTCGGGGGTCAGTGCGGCAAGCATTCCATCGGCCTCGGCCCGTCGTTCCCAGACGGCCCTGGCCAGCTCAAGTCCGTCGTCGATGCTGCCGGGGGACTCGCGACCTTCGACGAGGGACTCCTTGATCATGTCGAGCTGATCTTCTCCGTTGCTGTCGAACTGGTAGAGGGCCTGCAGCGCTGCGCGTCTTGTGTCCCGTTGCATCTTCATGCGTGTTCATCCGCCTTCGACCCGAGGGATCTCATGGACGCGATGGTCTGGAGCACGGCCTGCATCGCTTCGATGCCCTTGTTGCCCTTCTCGCCACCGGCCCTGGCCATGGCCTGTTCGATCGTCTGGCATGTCAGGACTCCGAAGCCGATGGGAATACCCGAGTCGACCGCCAGAGCGGCCAACTGGTTCGAGACCGCTTCGTTGATGTGTCGGTCATGCGTGGTTTCACCGCGAATCACGCATCCGATGGCGACGACGCCATGGGGTACGTCGATCGAGTTTCCGTCACAGCAGTGCCGGCAGAGGACCGGCAGTTCGAACGTGCCGGGCGCATCGACGTGGATCAGGGCCGCGGGATCCCCACCGGCGTCGGTGAAGGCCTCGACGGCACCGTCACGGAGAGCGTTCGTGACGGCTCCGTGGTAGCGGCTCGTGACGATCGCGATCGTCAGGTCACGGGTGTCGATGGGAATGTCGGGGTGCTCGAGTGGTTGCATGGTCGATTGTCCGGACCGGGGATGGTACAAGGGGCATGAGGGGTCCTGCAATCAAGGGGCCTCCACGAGGCTGATTCCATGAACAGCATGCTTGGCAGGCTCTTGACGACGTTGCAGTTGACCCGGATGAGCATCGCCTTCGGTGCGGTCAGTGATCTCTGGTTCGCCGTCGTACTTGCCTGGTCGATCCATGCCATGCCCCAACTCCATGGCGCGACGCCCTGGTGGTCGGGGGACTCGATGTGGGGTCTTGGCTTGGCGCTTGGGGCGGGAATGGTGACTGCCCTTGGTCTCTTCGGATGCGGAGCCGCTTTCAATGATGTTCTTGATGCTCGGCATGATGCGGCATTCCGCCCCGGTCGGCCGATTCCCGCAGGTCGAATTCGTCCAACACAGGCGATCGTGATCGCCATGGTCGCGCTGGTCTGCGCGATCATCGGCGCGTCGATTCTCGGGGGTGGCTCGGAAGGGGGGATGTGGTCCATCTGGTTGACCCTGCTGACGGCATGCCTTCTCCTGTTCTACAACTCGGCAGCGAGATTCGTACCGGCCGTGGGCATCGTCACCATCGGGCTCATTCATGCCGTGCACATGCTGATTCCGACGTGGACGCTCCCGATCCTGCTGCCGGTCTGGTGGTCCATGACCCACGCCATGATGGTCGGTGCAAGTGTGCACGTTCTTGAACAGAAGAGGCCGGTCCTCTCTCGTCAGGCCTGGATCGGAATCGTGCTGGGTTGGTTCTTCTGGAGCGCAATGCTGTTCATCCTCGTGATCGGGCAGGGTCGCGAACTCTGGCCCGCGCATCTGCCATGGTGGGGGCCGGCCTGGCCTGCGCTGGCGATGTTCATCTTCGTCATCTTCGCGCGATGGAAGATCATGACGGCCAAGACAATGCGTTCCGGTGCAGAGAAGTTGAAGCGATACGGGGCGATGTGGCAGGCGCTCTATGCTGCAGCCTGGTTCCTGGCGATGGGCCTGCATGTACAGGCGGCATGCTTCGGTGTTCTTGCATGCACAGGAATCATCGTCATGACGATTCTCCGGGAAGTCCTGGGCCTCTCCGGTCGACCGCTGGGCTACAAGTGATGGTGGGTCGCCCGGCAGTCTCCGGGCATAAGAAAACACCGCCGAAAAGGTCTCTCCTCCAGAACCTCTCCGGCGATGTTGTACCACTCAAACTACCTCTCCAGCAGGTCGATTCCAAGCACAAGTTTCGTGTTTTCAACACCTTTTGCATCCCCGGCATTCATCCATTCATCCGCCGGATCGCCTGTTTCGAGAAAACTCCAGATCGCCCTTCAGGGGCCCTTCAGGAGGGTCGATGGAGGGGTTGCATGACCCCCAAGGACACATCTGGAAGCCATGGTTCACGACCTTCCCGGGAGGGATGGCTCGTTGATTCGGCTTACAAGGCCCTTGAGTCGCTCGAGGAATCGATCTGGGGGGAGGGCGGTGGCCCGTCAAATGCAACCCTCTATCACCTCAACTGCCTGCGTGGCACGCTGCAACTGCTCCAGGAGAGTCCTGGAAGCTCCACGCGGGTTCCCGAATGCGAGGAAACCGAGATCTCGACCGGCAGTTTCTGCCAGGTTGCCACGTCGACGATGAGGCAACTGGGCAAGGAAGCCCTTGTCCAGGGCATACGGATTCGGCACGAGTTTTCACCATCCCTCAGGAGCGTCGAGTTCGCCCCGGGGGGCGCGGTGCTTCTCGGGCTCGTCCGGCAGGCCCTGGCATCCGTGCCGCGGACCGAACTGAATCGATGCATCACCGTTTCCGCGCGGGTCGATGGTCGATCACGCATCTCCATCGGGATCGAGGATTCGGCTCGCCATGAACCGGAATCGATCTGCATCAAGGAGTTCGGGAACTGGCGACGACGAATAGCGGTTCTTGGTGGCGAGCTGAGGTTGCGCAATATTCCATTCGGAACCGGTACGACCATCGAGGCCAGCCTGCCCGTCCGCATGCTTGCAGCCTGAGTCGCCGACTACCTGTCAATGTCGATGGATGAAATCGATCCGGCGAGTTTCGGCATCGAGTCGACGCCCTCGACATCGGGTGCGACGCCCAGGTACGACAGGGACTGTTCAAGCACATCCCTGACCACGGGTCCTGCAACCCGGCCACCGTAGTAGTGACCGATGCGCTTGTCGGGATCCTCGATGACGCAGAGTGCCACGAGCCGTGGCATGTCCAGGGGAGCTCCGGCGATGAAACTCGAAACGTACCTGTCCTCGTGGTATCCACCACCCTCGGCGATGGGCAACTGGGCGGTTCCGGACTTCCCGAAGAGCTGGTAGAACTCGGACTGGGAGGCCCGACCGGTTCCATCGGTCATCACGCTGCGCATCGTGTCACGCGTCATTCTCGCGACGACGGGATCGATGACGCGGTGTTCAATCGAGATTCGTTCCGGTCCAGGTCCCAGGATCCTGAGCGTGGGAAGGTGTCCGTCGGTGCAGAAGACGCTGAAGGCCCGGATCATCTGCAGGGGTGTGACGGCGATCTCGTGCCCCATCGAGACGGATACCTGGGTGTAGTCGGTCCATTCGTCCGGGGAGGTGACGATGCCCCCCGTTTCGCCGGGGATGCCGCACCTGGTCCGTGTTCCGAATCCGAATCGATGCAGGACCTCCTGCATCTGCCGGTGGTTCATCCGCTCCGCCACGATCGCCATACCGCTGTTCATCGACTTGACGAGCACGGTGCGCCATGAGGACGGCCCGTAGTAGTGCACATCCCTGATGCGCCTGTTGCCACGCGTTCGGTATGGAACCGATGAAGGAGTCTGCAGGATCTCCTCCGGATCGGCTGCACCCGCTTCGGTGGCCACGGCCCAGACGAAGGGCTTGAAGGTCGAACCAGGCTCGTAGGGATCGGTTCCACACCGTGGACGGGCAAGTCGCGGGTTGTCCGGAGGCGAGACAGGGTGGGCTTCATCCCGACCGTGTTGCTCATGGTTGACGACATCGGCCAGGGCGAGGATGTCACCGGTCGACGGGTCGGCGATGATCAGTCGTCCACCGGCTGCGTTGCGTTCAAGGACCTCGCGTGACAGGCGCTCCTCGGCGAGTTCCTGCATGAAGGCGTCGATCGTCAGCCTGCGGTCCGCGCCATCTCGATGCGGCACGAATTCACCATCCTCGACCCAGAGGATTCGATTGCGAACGTCCCGGACGACGGTGATGTGGCCATCTTCTCCCTGGAGGGTCCTGTCGAGAGCATGTTCCAGCCCCCCCAGGCCCGTGTGTTCGAATCCAACGGCGCCGATCAGTTCCTCGGCGATGCCGCCATGCGGGTAGTGCCGAACCAGCCTGGGTTCGAGGCCGACGCCTGCAAGCCCTGCTCGCTTGAGTCGATCAACCTGCCAGGGTTCGAGAATGCCGCTGACCGGAACGAACCGGGTGTCGAATCGGCGAGCGAGTGCCCGGTCCGTGTCCATCGCGTCAAGTCCGACCAGCGACTGCAGATCGATGCCGATCGTTCCTGGATCGGCGATCTCGGCAGGATCGAGGAAGGCTCGATACCCGAGAGTCGTCGTTGCGAGAATCCGGCCTCTTCGATCAA
>PBMX01000042.1 GCA_002722935.1 Phycisphaerae bacterium
GAGCAGGCCTTCAGTGAAATGGATCCCCGCTGTCGGGGCGGCCACGCTGCCTGCCTCTGCAGGATCTTCGTAGATGGTCCGGTACCAGTCCCGGTCGGAAGAATCCCTGATCTCCTCCCCGCCCCTTGCCCTGAGGATGTAAGGGGGAACCGGCGTATGGCCCACTGACTCGAGTCGTGTTTCATCGGATGGGAGAACCCGCCAGCAGGCATCCTCGCGATCCAGGAGCGTGACTTTGCCACGGCCGGATCCCGGTCCCTGGAGCGCGACCTCCTGTCCAGGGCGGAGTGTTCCGTTGCTCTTGAGCATCACGAGCCAGCCATCACCTGTTGCTTCGAGGAAGAGGCCCTCCACCCTGCCGCCCGTGTCGGCACGGGTACCACGGAGTCTCGCGGGGAGGACGGAGGTGTTGTTCAGGCACAGGAGGTCTTCCGGGTTGAGATACTCGCCGATCTCCGAAACCCTTCGGTGCTCCATAGCCTGGGTCGAGCGATCGAGAACAAGCATGCGTGCGCTGTCACGAGGCCTCGCCGGCTCCCTTGCTATCAGGGAGTCGGGCAGGTCGTATTCAAGATCTGAACGTACCAGTGACATGGTTCAACTTCACGTGATTCCATATAGTGTCGGTTCGATACCCGACATGGGCAAGCGCGATGATGCAGGACTACGATGGCAAGAGGCATGGGATGGCGATGAAGATCTCGGCAATCGACCCAGTCGGACCGGCGTGGAATCACATGGTCCGGGTCCTCTTCAAGCCATTTGAACTGAAGAAGTGGCTTCTCCTTGGCTTCTGCGCATTCCTTGCACAATGTGGAGAGGGCGGCGGCAACCAGTCATTTCCATCGGACCGTGGATTCTTCACCCCCCCGAACACCACCTCGAGCGGCCAGTGGTTCGAGGAGAACATGGTCGCCATCGTGCTGATCGCGTCGGCGGTCTTCGCCTTTGGCATCGGCATCTGGCTGCTCATGCTCTGGCTCAACAGTCGTGGCAAGTTCATGCTGATCGATGGAATCGTGAAGAATCGTGGCGCCGTCACGGAGCCATGGGGTGAATATCGTTCAGAGGGCAACAGCCTCTTCCTGTTCCGCCTCTGCATCGGCCTGATCGCCATCGTCGTACTGGCGACGATCGTCCTGCTCGGCCTTGGCATCGCATATCCCGACATGAAGTCCGGGAAGTTCGATACCGCGGCAACGGTCTCGATGATCGTCGGTATCCCGCTCGTGATCGGATGGGTCATCGCGGCCATCTGCATCACATTCTTTCTCCGCGTATTCGTCATACCGACCATGTACCTGAAGCGGGTGCGGGCAAAGGAGGGTTGGAGGATTGCGTGGGCGGAACTGGGTCGAGGTCACGTCTGGTCGATGATCCTCTTCGGGCTCATGATCATGGTTCTCGGCATTGCCGCAGGCTCCATCGCGATATTCGTAACCTGCCTGACCTGCTGCCTCGCAGCGATCCCATATCTCGGAAGCGTAATCCTCCTGCCGATCATCGTCTTCTTCGAGACGTACGTGCTTGCCTATCTGGAGCAGCATGGAGACGATTGGCGCTTTTTCAGCAGCTCGTATTGCAAGAGTTGCGGGTATGACCTGCGTGGGCATGGTGATTCAGGAGCCTGCCCTGAATGTGGTGCGACAACGGAGTCAATGGATCTTCATTTCAGGGAGAATCCAGGGGAGAATTGACAGGGGCGGTCGAACGACCACCCCTGTCCCGGCTGCTTGATTGATGCCAGGGATGCCGCACCGTGCGGCACCTCCTCTGCATGGATAGGCATGGGATCGATTTCCATGCGCGCTCATCAGATTATTTTCGCCATGTGAAGGGTCCCCGGAGGAAGAAACTCGACCAGTTCATCGGGGACTCGCTTCAAGCCTCTTCGCAGGGCCTTGGAAAGGGCATATCGCATGGCCTGTGAAAAACGTTTTTCAACGGCGGGCGTGACATTGAAACCACGGGCCTTCATTTCCCTCAGAGCCCATTTCCAGGCGTGATATTCCTCCAGGCATCGAGGGCTGTGCTTGCCGAACCCGATGGCATGGTGGCCTATCTCGTGGAGAAAGACGACGCAGCTCATGGGTCCACGGGGGTAGGGAGACTCGATCATGCGCGTGACATGCCCGCTCCTGTCGCGAAGTTCCCAGGCGCAACCGGACGTAGACGATCGCCACTTGTGGACCTTGACGCCCCATGCCTCCTTCATGTCGATCACAAGCTGGTCGTATCGTTTCTGCATCGCCTCCGATCGTGGGCGGGCAGGTCGCTTGCGCGAAGGCCGAGCCTTCCTGGATGAACGTGTGTCCAGTGACAACAGGTCCCAGAGGGTGTCGGCGAAACGTCTCACAGCGGCGTACACATGCCGGGATGTTCAACGGCATGTCCATGGATCCAGTCCTGGAAATCCATCGGTCGTCTCCCCGGTTCCTGAACCTTCAGAAGACGAATGCCCCCCTGCCTGCAGGCGATCGTGCCGTCTTCAAGGAATTGGCCCGGTGAGGCGCCTGGGCAATCACCCGATGTCGCTTCGACCTGCAGGAGGCGAAGTTTGCTGCCACAGAAGAGAATGTCGCATCCCGGCCAGGGGGTGAGTCCATGAACTCGATTTCGAACAGCAACTCCCGACTGGTCGAAGTGTACTGTTGCGTCGGAACGACGAAGCTTGGGGGCATGGGTGGCCTCCTCTTCATCCTGGGGAACGGGCTGGAGCGAATCGTTCTCGGCATCCAGCAGGACCTGCTCAAGGAGGGGCGGGCCCATGTCGGCCAGTCGATCGTGCAGTTCCCCCGCCGTCTCGCTCGGATCGATCGGCGTATCGACCATGCCCAATACATCACCAGCATCGATTCGATCGGCAAGGGTAATGACGCTGAGTCCTGTCAGTCCATCCCCCTGGATGATCGCCCACTGGATCGGAGCAGCCCCACGATGACGAGGCAGGAGCGAGGCGTGCAGGTTCATCGCAAGCTTTCCATCGAGCAGCGCTGGCCCGAGTTTCTGCCCGAAAGCAATGACGATGATCGCATCGGGGTTCACTTCGTTGAGTTTCTCGATGATGAAAGGCTCGTTGGCATCCAGCGTCTTGAGGCATTGGATCCCGGCTTCTTCGGCAGCGGCACCGATTGGCGTCGAGGCGGGGTGGCGACCTCGGCCCGAAGGACGGTCCGGCTGGGTGATCACAAGTTGGACATCGTGCGACCTCGAGAGATGCTCAAGCGAAGGAAGGCCGAAGGCGCCGCTGCCCATGAATACGAGTTTCATGCATCAATCCCCTGGGGAGTTTCTGGCGGACGACTTCAGTTGCTTGATCGCCTTGCGGTTCCTTATCCGCTCCATGGTCGTCATCCTGTCGATGATCAGGACACCGTCGAGGTGATCATTTTCATGCTGGACAACCCTTGAGAGCCATTCGTCCGTGGATTCGATGGGTGATCCGTCGACTGCCTGTCCCGTGATGCGAACAAGGGCAGGACGATTCACCTCAACGGTGATGCCGGGCAGGCTCAGGCAGCCCTCCTCGTCGGACACGTGCGTCTCATCGAGAATCTCCAGTCGGGGATTCAGCCAGGCCATGGCCTCCCCCTCTCGCTGAGGGTCAAGCGTGACGAAGAGTTTCCAGGGGAGGCCGACCTGCGGGGCCGCCAGGCCGGCTCCGTTGGCCTCGAACATCAGTTCGATCATCCTCTCGACGACCACGTTGATCTCGGGGTCCGGGGGGTCCACCGGCATCGTGCGTGCTCGCAGAGCGGGATCTGGGTAGAGGAGGATCCTGAGTTGGTGTGGGTCGGACGTCATCTGTCGCCTATCCTATTCAGGGCAGGCACGCGGGGCCAGCAAGGGATTCTCGACCAACGCCTCGCCAGAACATACCATTCCACATTCAAGTCGCATTCACTGGAGTCGAGGCACGGATCGTGGCACTCTTCAATCGCAAAAAGGAACAGGCTGAGGACGACGGCGGAGACGCGGTCGAGTTCACCCCGCAGCCCGAGAAGGCCAGGAAATGGTTCGAGCACGCCAAGTCGATGGCGGATTCCTCGAACTTCAACTCCGCCCTCGTGTACTACGCAAACGGCATACGCCTCGACCCCGGCGTCCTGTCGGCACACGAGGCCATGATCGAGGTCGCCCTGAAACACCATGCAGCAGGCGGGAAAAAGGCGTCATCCAAGGATGTCAAGGGCGTGGACGGATCTCATGCCGTCGAGAAATTCGCCGCAGCCGAGCTCGTCTGGCTTTCGAGCTACGCCAACCCGTCTCTGGCCCTGAAGGCGCTGGCCGCAGCGATCGATGCGGAACAGTACGAGTTCGCCCACATGATCTCGGCCAGGGTGCTCGTGCTTGTCTCCCGTACGAAGAAGGTCTCAAGGACGCAGGTGCTGAAGGTCAAGGAACTCGCCACGGCTGCTTCCAACTGGGACATCGCGATGTCTGCAGGCCAGCTCGCCCTTCAGATGGATCCTTCCGACGGCACGCTTGATACGGAGTTGAAGGACCTCTCTGCGCAGCGAGCCATGTCCAAGGGTGGTTACGAGGAAGCGGCTGGCAAGGAAGGTGGCTTCCGCGACTTCGTCAAGGACATGGACAAGCAGCGCAAGCTTGAGCAGGATGAATCCATCGCAGGTGTCGGCGGCAGCGAGGAGGAGGTATTCGATCGTGCCAGGAAGGCCTATGAAGAATCGCCTGAATCGCCCGATGTCCTCAACCGGTATGCGCAGCTCCTCCGCAAGCAGGGCACGAAGGAATCCCTCGAGGAGGCCCGCAAGGTCTACATGAAGGGACATGAGGCGCTTGGCGAATACCGGTTCCGCATGAATGCGGGCGACATCGCCATCGGGCTGGCCAGGGATGAAATCGAGGGACTTGAAGGCGAGGAACGCGCAGCCGCCGAGGAGCGACTGTTGAAACTCGAGCTCGAAGAGAACACGGAGCGAGTCGAGAAGTACCCAACCGACAGGACATTGAAGTACCAGCTCGGCGACATTGCATTCAGGGCCGGAGACACCTCTCTCGCGATGGAATGCTTCCAGAAGTCCAAGGATGAGCCGAGGCTGAGAACGCGAAGCGGCCACCTGCTCGGCAGGTGTTTCGCCACGGAAGGCTGGCACTCGGAGGCGGTTGATGAGTACAGGGAGACCCTGGCCAATCTCGACCCGACCGAGTCCGGCCTGGAACTTGAAATCCGATACGACCTGATGGAATCCCTCATCGAACTGGCTCGGCGAGAGCAATCGGCGGAGCATGCACGCGAGGCGCTCGAGATCTGCTCCGGCATCGCCAGAAAGGACATCTCCTACAGGGACATCCGGGCGCGGCGAACGGAACTGGATGAACTCAGCCGCGAGTTGTCCTGAGGCATGTCCGTCGTCGCAGTCATTCCGGCTCGACTCGCATCGACACGATTTCCACGCAAGGCGCTTGCCGATGCGACGGGACTACCACTGGTCGTCCATGCATGCAGGCAGGCTGGTGCCGCTTCGCTCGTCGACCGGGTGCTGGTCGCCGCCGATGGTGATGAGATCATCGAAGCGGTCGAGGCCCATGGGTTCGAGGGGGTACGAACGGATCCGGATCATCCCAACGGAACAAGTCGCATACACGAGGCGATGGCCGGCATCGACTGCGACATCGTCGTGAACGTCCAGGGAGACGAGCCGGAGATCGACCCTGCCCATATCGACACCGCCGTCAACTGCCTCCGGGCACACGACGAGTGCTCCGTGGCGACACTCGCTGCGCCCTTCACCCCCCTGGATGATCTCGAGGACGAGAACCTCGTCAAGGTCGCTATCGACGAGCATGGACGCGCAGTGGACTTCTCCAGGAAGGTGATCGATCGGGGCGAACTGCACAGGCATGTGGGCCTCTATGTCTATCGCCGCACCTTCCTGGACATCTACGTGAACCTTCCCCCCACCGGGCCGGAGCAGGAACAGCGACTTGAGCAACTTCGAATCACCGGTCATGGGTACAGGGTCGCCGTCGCCGTCGTCGAGGAGGGATGGGCCGGCATCGACACCCCCGAGCAGTATGAGGCGTTCGCAAAACGCTGGAATGAGCGCAGCGAGCACTGATCAGGCTTTCATTCGACAGTCCGTCGTGGTATCATTGTTCATGCACCACCACGAAGACATGCGTGACGACGAACAGGCTTCCGAGGAGAGTTTCCTCAGCCAGTTCGGACGCTCGGCTGCGCAGACCGAGTTCTTCTCCCCTGTTCCAGAGGGGTATGTACCCGGCAGGACCAAGTTCGTCGCCGTCTTCGGGACGGTCATGTCGGGTCTGGGGAAGGGCATCTTCAGCGCTTCTCTCGCCAAGCTCATGAAGGACAAGGGCTTGCAGGTCGCCCCGATCAAGCTCGAGGGATACCTCAACATCGATTCGGGCACACTCAACCCGTATCGACACGGCGAGGTATTCGTGCTTGATGACGGAACCGAGTGCGACATGGACCTGGGCACCTACGAGCGACTGCTCGACCAGAACCTGACCCGCAGGAACTTCTGTACATCGGGACAGATCTACTCTGAGATTCTTGAACGCGAACGCCAGGGCGGCTACCTCGGCCGAGACGTGCAGATGATTCCGCATGTCACGGGAGAAGTGAAGCGTCGCCTGCGTGCGCTTGCAATGGATGGCGGCGCGAATGGCTCGCAGGCCGATCTCGTCTTCATCGAGGTCGGCGGAACTGTCGGCGACTTCGAGAACGGCTTCTACATCGAGGCGCTCAGGGAACTGGCATTCGAGGAGGGACCGGGATCGTTCTGCAATGTCGCCCTGACGTACATCCTCGAACCCAAGACCCTTGGAGAACAGAAATCGAAGGCGGCGCAGCTGGGCGTGAAGCGCCTCATGGAGTTCGGCATTCAGCCGCACATCCTCGCCTTGCGGGCAAGCAATCCGGTCGTCGGCTCCGCTCGCGAGAAGATCGCGATGTTCTCGAATGTTCCGGAGGAGCGCGTCTTCTCCATGCATGATCGCGAGTCCATCTACACGATTCCCGAGGCCATGCGTGCCGAGGGACTCGACCGACAGGTGCTCAGCATTCTCGACCTGCATGGAGGCGTCGACCAGGTCGCCGAGGACAAGGCCAGGAAGGACTGGTCCAACTACGCATCGGGCATCACGGCTGAGAGAGACACCGCCTTGAACATCGGCATTCTCGGCAAGTACACGGCTCTACGCGACGCCTATGCATCGATCGACAAGGCGATCGAGCATGCTGGGACCCACTTGTCGGCCTCGGTCCAGACGCAGTGGATCGATGTGAGCGATGTGACTGTTGAAACAATCGACGAAGCACTCCAGGGACTGGACCTGCATGGAGTCATCGTCCCAGGTGGCTTCGGCGAACGCGGCATCGAGGGGAAGATCGCGGCCGTGAAGCATGTCCGCGAGCAAGGCATTCCATTTCTCGGCATCTGCCTCGGCTTCCAGATGGCCGTGATCGAGTTTGCTCGACATGCGGCCGGCATGGAAGGCGCCCACTCGACCGAGTTCGTGTCCGACTCTCCGAACGTTGTCATATCCGAACTTCCTGATCAGAAGGCCATCGAGGGACTTGGCGGAACCATGCGGCTGGGCGGGCAGGATGTATCGGTGACGCCGGGAACGCTCGCCTCCTTCCTGCTTGGCGGAGTTGATCACGTGCGTGAACGATTCAGGCACCGGTACGAAGTCGAGCCCGAGCGAATCGCCGATCTCGAGAAGGCCGGCCTCGTCTTCTCCGGCCGGCACCCGGAACAGCCCATCATGCAGATCCTGGAACTGCCGCGTGATGTGCATCCGTATTTCATCGGGGCGCAATTTCATCCTGAACTGACGAGCAGGCCGCTTGCGCCCCAGCCGATGTTCATGGGTCTCGTGGCCGCTGGCATCCTGAGAGCCGATCCGGATCGAGTCGACGACCCCAGGCTCCAGTCCTGGCTCATGCCCGCCCAGGACGCCTCAGATGCCGGTCATCGGGTTTCATCTCCTTCGGCCAACCCGGAAGGTTGACGATGACGCTGGGAGTCGTAGAATTCCCCTCCTTGGCGATATAGCTCAGCTGGCTAGAGCGGAGGATTCATAAACCTCAGGTCCCTGGTTCGAGTCCAGGTATCGCCACTTCCAGATGAAACGGACGCGGGGCTGCGAATGCAGCTCCGCGTTGTCGTTTTCAGTTCACCGGATCCCTACGGACACTCAGTCGGTTTCATCGCCCTCGATGCCCTTCTCTTGACGTACGGTGTCGTAGTCGATGAAGGGATCCGGGTCGGCGAAGTTGATGCCTTCGGTTTGCGTCGCACCCAGTTCCGCCGTGCTGGCGTTCCCGGTCGTTCCACCCTCGGAGTTCATCGCGGCCTGTCCTTCTACCTGCATGGCATTTTCCTGGGCCGCCAGGTTGTCCGTCGAGACGGGCTGCTGGCACCCGGCCATGGCAAGCAGAAGCGGCAGCATGAACGATGCGGCTGAAATGCGAGAGGTTCGAATGATCATGAGGCATCTCCAGAAACGGCCCCCACGGGGCATGCAGGCAGGATACCACGGCGTCAGGGCCCTTTCAGGGCCCCTGTATTTTCGGTTTCCATCGTTTTTTTGCTTCCACAGGCCTTGGCCCTTCTCTTACGATGGGATCCGGAAGATGAGGCAGGGTTGCCTCAGGAAGAGAAAGAGATGCTCAAACGCACCCTCATCGCTGGTCTTGGCTTGGTGCTCTGCGCTTCTGCGCAGGCTTCTGTCACGTACCAGGACACTGTCGGCGATCTGTTCGACAACGGGCTGGGCAACCTCGACATCACGTCGGTAGACGTAAGTCATGACGAGGGCAATGTCTACATGAGCATCAACCTGAATGCCGACATCGCTTCAGCCAACTGGGGCAAGTATCTCATCGCCATCAATGCCTTTGATGATGGAACAGGCTCGAATCCATGGGGTCGCAACATCGACTTCGGTGGCGAGGGCATCGACCGATTCATCGGATCATGGGCTGATGGGGGTGGAGGGGCGCTGGGATATCACCACTTCACCGACTGGTATGAACAATCCGGCGTCTCCGTCGACTTCTCGGATGCCTCCAGTGGTGCCATTCACTACACGATATCCCGTGACTGGCTCGGTGCTCCCTATGACAGTTTCAAGTTCGATGTGATGACATCCGCCGGTGGCAGCTTCGACCCAGGTGTTGACCACCTGAGCCGAAGCGACCAGGCGACGGGTGGTTGGGGAGAAACGTCCTACTCGGGCGACTTCCTCGTCTACGATCTTCCTGCTCCTGGCGCACTGGTCCTGCTTGGCCTCGCCGGCATCATGCGTTCACGCCGCAGGCACTGAACAGATCCAAGCCACTTCAATGACCGACGGCCCCGGTTTCCCGGGGCCATCTTCGTTTGAGCATTGGTACCATGCGATGAACCCCAGGTGGGGTGGCGGAGCGGTTGAACGCGCCGGTCTTGAAAACCGGTATGGCCTCCGGGTCATCGTGGGTTCGAATCCCACCCCCACCGTTGCATCCAATTTCGATCTCTCTATGGCCATGGGCCTGTAAATCATGTAGTTTCGTATGTTATAGAATTCGGGCACATGAACCTTTCAAGAAACAGGGACAACATCTGCCGAGGCGGATAATCGCTGGGCTGAGCACAGGAGGACAGAGACATGGGATTCATGGACAAGTTCAAGGACAAGGCCAATGAAATGGCCGAGAAGACCAAGCAGGCTGCTGAAGCTGCGGCAGAGAAGGCCAGGCAAGCGGCTGAATCCGCCAAGGTAGGTGCGCAGGCTGCAAAGCAGCATCGAACACTGCTGGGCCGGTCGGTCGGCGATTCCCCCATGGGTGAAGTTGCTGCCGAATCACGTGTCCCCCATGTCATGATGGAGAATGGGGAAACTCGCCCGTTCACCGACGAGGAACTCGGCCACGAAAGCGCGCTGGATGCGATAAAGACGATGTTCGAAAAGGCCAAGGTGATATCCAAGCCACGGCACGTCTTCGATATCAAGCCCAACCCCCACCATGCCCTTGGACACTATGCAAGGTTCAAGGCGGAGTCAGTGGGCCTTGACGTCTGCAAGGGCGTCAGTGATTCGGACGGTTCGGCCTACATCCAGGTCGATCACGAGTACTTCTTGATCGAGGAAAAAGGTGGAGCCGTCACCGTCACCATGTGCGTCGACTCGAATCACTTCAATGCAGAGTCGGCCAGCATGCTTTCATCCGCCTTCGGAGGCGCCATGATGGGAGGAGCTGACACCGCTGAAACCCGCTCCAAGAAGACCATCAACATCAACTACGGCAATGACAACAAGACGACGGCCGGCAACATCGCCATGGGCGCCGGGGCCGGAGCGGTCAAGGGATTGATGAAGGCCAACGCTGCAAAGAAGGCGGCGAAGGCTGCGCAACTCGAGGTGATGACCGAGCACATCAAGAACATGCTGGATCAGATCTGCGAGCTGATGAAGTCGGAACTGATGGACACCCAGCCCCACCTTCTTGTTGACCTGGATACCGTTCCTGAGAGGCACGAGGCGTAGCCGGCAGACCTGCATGAACTTCTTGAAACGCTGCATGGCCTCCGGGTCATCGTGGGTTCGAATCCCACCCCCACCGTTGCGTCCTGGTGGATGAAACGATGCCGCACCACGAGTGGTACGGCATCGCGATCAATGACCGGCGGACTCAGGGGGAGATTGCGATTGCATAATCGCTGTCTCGCCGATCAGGGCACACCATGTTGCAGCCAGAGTTCTCTACGGATCGAAGGAGCCAACGGGCCCCACATCTGCCTCTGCCTGCATTGACTGTGCCGCCTGATCGAGCTCCTGCAAATCACAAGAGTGGATTTCAATGGGCTTCTGCCATTTCAAGCACGGTCGAAACGTTCTGGGCCAAGAGGGTAGGATGCACGCATGATGCGTAACTCACTGGCAGTCCTGGCATTTCTGTTCGCCGGGTGCGCTCCGTTGACCACGGCCTACGAGCCTGTTGAAATCGACATCGATGTTCGTGATGCGACGACCCATGAGCCGATCGAGGGTGCCATGGTGGTTGGAGCGGTCAATGTCTTCTTCTACCCGGAAACACAGGACAACATGTTCGGCAGGCCGGGCGTCATTCCCGGCTTCGTCGAAATCAACGAGCCCGAAGGCTGGAACGTACTGACAAATGAGGCTGGGACCGCCAGGACGCATGTCGCCGGGGGGAATCCCACCTATGTCTACATCTTCGCGGATGGGTACCCCTCGATCGAGGGATACATCGAGACATCGGAAATGAAGGCGAATGCTCCATCGGCGTGGTCGCGCGGCGTTACGGAACAGGCCGTGCACGAGGCCCCTGTCGAAAGCATGCATCTGGAGTATCGCATTCGCAGCCAGAACACTGCAGGCGTCGGCGAGACTCCCTGATACACCTGCGTCAGGGCACGCATCCCCAATCCGAGATCACCTGCAACAGGTCCGAGACATCGACGATGCCGTCGGGGTACGGGCCTGAGGGTGAGGCGCAGTCCGAGGGCCCGCCTGATGCATCCCAGTCCGAGATCACCTGGAGCAGGTCGACGATGTCGACGATGCCGTCTCCACTGACGTCACCCGGGCATGCAGCGATGCAGTCATCCGGAATGCCATCCCAGTTGGAGTCGACCTGGGTTCCGCTGGCCTGTTCACATCCATCGGAGGTCCCGTCGTCGTCGCAATCCTCGAGCACCTGGCAGTCGTCGGGGATGAGGTCGGGGCGACCGTAGGCCGGCCCATCAGCCAGGAAGGCCTCGAGGTCGGCGTAGTCATCCTGTGTGAACTCGTCATGGGCACCACCCGGGTGGTCCGTGGGCGAAGTCAGTTTGTCCCAGAGTTCCGTCCTCAGCGAGTTCCTGATGTTGGGCCCGGGATACTTGCTGCCACCGCTGCCGTCCGAGTTGTGGCATCCGAAGCACCAGGTTTCGACAAGCAGTTGCCCTGCAGCCTTGTTTCCCACCGGGCCGCCGTCGCAGTCACTGCTGGTTCCATCGGCCAGATCACACTCATCGGGAACACCGTTGTTGTTGCAGTCGCTGCTCTTGCCCTCGGCGATGTCGATCGAATCCTCGATGCCGTTGCCGTTGCAGTCGGTTCCACTGGCGTCGTAGGACAGGGTCAACGAGCCGCTGCCCGTGGCAGCCTGCCATCCACCGATGCGGATCCAGTAGGTTTCACCGCCCGTGACATCGATATTGTCGATCGCAGAGTAGTAGGACTGGCATCCACTCTGGCCGGACCCGTCGCCGTTGCAGGCGATCTGCGTGATGCTCGAGCAGTCCTCGCCCTGGTAGAGCACCAGTGATGTATCGAAGGAGGAGGAGTCGCACGTATGAAGTGAAAGGCTCCCGCCCAGCCCCGGGTTGAACTGATACCAGACGTCGGGGCTGCCATCCCAGTCGAGGTACGTACCTGAGCACTGGCTGTCGCTGGGATCGGGAAGTTCGGCTCCGGCCCCGATCGTTGAGAATGGATTGACACCGACTACGGCTTCAGGAGCGTCCTGGCAGAGATCGCTTGCCTCGTTCTCGCCGCTTTCGATCTGGCACTGGTAACAACCGTCACCGGGGATGCTGTTCCCGTCGTCGCATTCCTCGCCGGCCTCGACGATTCCGTTTCCACATTCGGGTGCACCTGCGCATACGAGGGCGTAGATCGTTCCGGACAGGGTCATGACGTAGAGCTCGCCGAGGGCGTCCTCGCCGAAGGCCGCGATGGCGCCATTCGAGCCGGACCAGCCCAGCTCGGCCGTAAGATCGTCATGGTCGACCGCGGCACCGCCGCTCTCGCGGAATACCTTGATCCAGTCTGCGCAGTAGTCGGCGTAGAAGTACAGGCCCTCGTATTCAGGAACCTCGCAACCACGGTAGACGAAACCGCCCGTGACCGAGCATGCACCGCCCGAGTGGCTGAATGCCCAGATCGGGAAGTCGTAGTTGGAAGAGTTGCCACAGCCGGACGTGTCGTAATTGGCATTGCCCTCGTAGCATCGCCAGCCATAGTTGTAGCCGCCGCCACTGGCAGCCGGCTCGAAGTTGATCTCCTCCCAGGCGTTCTGGCCGACGTCGGCCATCCAGAGGTCGCCTGTCTGTCGGTCGAAGGAGAACTTCCATGGATTACGCATGCCGATGGCCCAGATCTCATCCAAGGTTGACCCGTCGGAGACGAAGGGATTGTCGGCCGGGATGTAGAATGGCGCATTGTCCACGTCGAGCCTGAGCATCTTTCCAAGCAGCGACTGGGTGTCCTGTGCCCGATCGTAGGGATCTCCCCCACTGCCGCCATCACCCATGCCGACGTAGAGCATGCCGTCAGGCCCGAACTTGATGCAGCCGCCGTTGTGATTTGAGAAATCCTGACCGATCGTCTTCAGAATGACCTCGCTGCTGCTGTTCGCCACGTCCGGATCAGCGGAAACGCTGAAGCGCGAAATGACCGTGTTGCCGCTCGTATTCGTGTAGTTGACGTAGAAATACCCGTTGGTGGCATAGTCCGGGTGGAATGCAAGACCAAGCAGGCCTCTCTCGCCGCCGGTGGAGATCCTCGACGTGAGATCTATGAAGGTCACAATATTCGAGTAGCTGTTGAGGTCCATGATCTTGATGTCGCCGGTCTGTTCAACCAGGAACAGTCGGTCCGTGTCACCGGGAGGGGACGTGCCTGCGACAAGCGGGCCATAGCCGCTGCCGACCTGCACGAGTGAGGGTGTTTCGCAGCTCCCGGGGGATTCGCACTCATCCGGTACGCCGTTGGCATTGCAGTCGGCACTTGTTCCATTGGCGATGTCGTCGGCATCGTCGATGTCATTGCCGTTGCAGTCGATGATGCCTCCGCCGCTGGTGGCGGCGACGACGGTCCCATAGACCTCCATCGCCTGGCTGTTGCCGGAGCCGGGCTTGAAGACGCCCAGGACGGCCGTGGCATTCTGCGGTGAAGCGGTTGTCTTGAATGAGAAGGTGTATGTCGTTCCCCAGCGAATAGCGTTTGCCCATTCATTCTGCGCGTAGGTTTCGGTGCAATTCCATGTCAGGAGACTGCCGCTGCTGGTCCACGACCAGTCGGTGCCGTCGACCGGCGAACCGCTGTGATATTCGACGTCATTGAACTCGATCTCGTAGACGGAGGCGTCGGGACTGACGGGAACCTGGAAACTCGAAATCGATCGATCCGAGTTCATGTTCTGCACGGCATAGACGTACTGGTAGACGCCGCCACCGAGGCTGATCGCCTTCGAACCCACGAGCACCCGCCCCTCGTTCTCGACGTCCAGGTCGGATACCGTAACGTCGCCATCAAGAATGGCCCAGGCCTCCACCGCGGTACTTTCACGCTCGGTCTGGTAGCTGTCGATGTCGATGTCCCAACTGCTGCCGTTGCCACTGACATTCCCCTGGACCCAGGAGGTGTTGTTGTGTGCATTTCCTGCAGCGTGGTCGTCGGGCGTGATGTACTGGGCCTCGACGAAATAGACTCCACCGCCATCCTGCGAGGGATCAAGGTCGCTGATATGGACCTGGACACGCTTGTAGATTCCGTCCCCGGTGTCATAGAGATCGGTTCCGGGGTAGGGGTAGTCTCCCGTGAAGGCGTTGACTTCCCACTTGCCACTCATTCCATTCTGGCTTCCATTGAGACCCGAGTTGTAGAGGTCCGAGCAACCGACACCCAGGACACTGCCGTCGGTCGGGTCACAGCCGCAACCGCACCAGTTGTTGGAGAGTGCGTAGAAGCCGTTTTTCAGCCACCCCTGACCGAGCATCTCGAGGCGGCCATCCTTGATCCTGTAGACGGACTGGCCGATGACCGGCTTCTGGTTTGTTCCTGAATACCACCAGAGCTCCTCGTCACCGATGTTGCACGACTCTGTGCCGAATGCGAATGCCTCGATGCCACCAACGGAACTGTAATTCGATGTGCCACGGATGTCGCCAACGATGACATCAGGCCCGCCCGGCTGATCGCAGATGGTGCCGTCGTTGCCGCCGGCCTCCGCCTGCATGGTGTTCATGAAGCCCACGGAGAGGGAAAGTGTCCCAAGGACGGCAATGGCCAGTGCATGTCGTGCGTATCTCATCGTTCGCTGCTCCTCGCTCATGGAACGTGTTCAGGACAGGAATAGTCGTCCACACCCCACGTCAACAAGGGAGCAGGCGCACCACGCCCGGCAGCTCAACATGGGATCCAGCCCACGCAGTGTCCCTCTCGTACCTGAGTTTGAGGCAACATCGCCCCCCTGCAAGGCGGAAAGAGGCAAATTCGGTGAATGAATTCGCGATTATGGTCTCTGGAGATGCTCAGGACTTGAAAATGCGAAAGAGCTTCGTCACCGGATCATAGAACTCGTCGACCACCCGTTCCTTCAAGGGGATGATTGCATTGTCCGTGATGGTGATGTGCTCCGGGCAGACCTTGGTGCAGCACTTGGTGATGTTGCAGTAGCCGATCCCATCCCTGTGGCGAAGGTCGGAGAGCCGGTCCTCCTCGTCGAGGGGGTGCATCTCGAGGGCCGCGGTGTAGACGAGGAATCTGGGCCCGATGAACTCATCATGCTTGTGATGGTCTCGAAGCACGTGACAGACATCCTGACAGAGGAAGCACTCGATGCATTTCCTGAACTCCTGAGGCCGCTCGACATCTTCCTGGGCCATGCGCCAGGTGCCGTCTGCAGCATCGGGCGTTCTGGGCTTGAACGGCTTGATCTTCTCCTTGACGGTGTAGTTCCAGGACACGTCGGTGACCAGGTCCTTCATCAGGGGGAAGGCCTGCATGGGCTCGATGATGACCGGCTCATCAAGCGGGAGATCCTCGAGCCTTGTCATGCACATGAGTTTGGGCTTGCCGTTGACCTCTGCCGAGCAGGAGCCGCACTTGCCCGCCTTGCAGTTCCATCGGACGGCGAGATCCGGTGCATGTGAGGCCTGTATCTGGTGGACCGCGTCGAGGACCACCATCCCTTCGTCGATGTCGATGGTGTAGTCGGCGAATGCGCCGTTGTCGGCATCACCTCTCCAGATTTTGAAGGTGGCAGAGCGCATCAACCCATCTCCTTGACGATCGACTCCAGATCATCAGTCTTCCCCGTCACCGGGACGTGTCGTGTAGACACGGAGCCGTCTTGATCGAGGGTTGTGAGCGTGTTCACCGTGCCCAGCTGTGGATCCTTCTCCATGAAGTCGATCCTGGAATGCGCACCGCGGCTTTCCCGGCGCCCGTGGGCTGACCGTGCGACCGCCTCGGAGACATCCAGGAGATTCCAGAGGTCCAGCGCCGTGTGCCAGCCGGGGTTGTATTCCCTGTTGCCAGGAGACGCCGCCTGCTCCGCACGGGCACGCAGGCCGGCGATCCTGTCGACGGCCTGTTCAAGTTCATCGTCGACGCGGGCGATGCCGACGAGATCCTGCATGACATCCTGGAGTTCATGCTGGATTTCATAGGGATTCTCGCCTTGTTGTCGCTCTATCGGGGCCAGGGCGAACTGCTCGATGTCAGCCGCCTGTTCTTCATCGAGA
>PBMX01000043.1 GCA_002722935.1 Phycisphaerae bacterium
AAATCGATGGTGGATTGAAAATCGGCCATGGAGGCTCCTTCAGGTACTCGAGGCGGCATGCTAGCGTCAGTTTCGAGAGGCTGTGAAGGGGCCAAAAAGAGGCCTCGACCGGGGTATTTACCAAAACCACTACCAGCAATGGACTTATAGGTACAACACCGGGTGCAGGAATGCTAGATTACCGGTGAAGGGAATATGGCCAGGCCATGACTGTGGGTCATGCACGAGGTCAGGGAAAAGAACTTTTTCTCCGGGGGGAGGAGAAGACCATATGACTACTCGGACTCGATGGGCGACCGTTGCGACGGCTTCCACGTTGATTTGTGCAGGATCCGCCATGGGCGACCTGCTGGGCCTCGACTATGAAATCGTAGGCGTCAACCACATCACTGGAGCCAATGCACCCGTTGGCGATCACTACACGGTTGACATCTTCGCGGTCGTCGAAGCCGGTGATCGGCTTGATGCGGTGGCGGGAGATGACAATGTAGACAAGGTCGTCTCGGCGCTTCCGAACGGGTCATTCTGGCAGAGTTCGTATGGTGGGAATGATTCAACGTACATCAATCCCGATCTCTTCAACGTATTCCCCTCGGTTGAGTTCGACTCCTTCGTGACCATTGGTCTCCTTGACCAGAACGGAAATGCCATGTCCACGCAGGGCATCGATTTCAGCCAGTTCGAGGTCGGCGGTGACATCTTCGCAGACAACGGCGCCTGGTACGTCACACCTGCAGATCCGCAGGGTGAAAGCGAAGCCTTCACCGGAACCGACTGCAGCGACGGGTTCGCAGTTCGCGTCGCGAGGTTGACCGTAAACGGTCTGGGGACGAGCGTGCACCTCGAGGCCCTCTTCCAGGGCAAGGACTCCGGTGGCGTGACCTGGACGACGAACGGCTCGATCGACGTGAATTATGCACCCATCGTCGACTGCAACGGCAACGGCGTCGCTGACGACTGCGACATCGCCAACGGCGACTCATCCGACGCGAATGAGAACGAAATCCCGGATGAATGCGAAACCATCGACTGCAACAACAACGGCATCAATGATGCTGATGACATCGCCGATGGCACGTCCACCGACTGCAACGGCAACAACGTCCCGGACGAATGCGATATCGCCGATGGCACGTCCACCGACTGCAACGGCAACGGCCTCCCGGACGAATGCGAATCGGACTGCAACGGCAATAACATTCCCGACGAATGTGACATCGCCGACGGCACGTCCGAAGACTGCAACGGGAATGAAGTCCCGGATGAGTGTGATCCGGATGAAGATGGTGACGGCCTCGCTGATGGCTGCTACCACAACTACTTCAATCTCAACACATGGCACCACTATGACACCTTCGCAGAAGCCATTATCCACGCCCATGATGGAGACACGATCCACGGACTCGCTGAAGCGGTGAACCAAGAACCATCATTGGACTTCAATGGGAAGTGCATTCACTTCAGTGTTGTTGAAGGAACACTTCAATCGCCGGCGTGGTCAACCACGACTCTCTCCGGCTGTGCCACGGTGTTTAATGTGAAAGACTTCTTTGGCCCGGTCAGGTCTGGTGTAAGCGGAACCAGCCGTTTGGTGGGCTGGGATAGTGGTTCTGAAGAAGGAGATGATGAGGACGAGGACGGAATTCCTGACAACTGCATCACTTTCAGTGATATCACGGTCAGGCAAGGCGCAACACTGGAAGTCGACCACCCACTGCACTCATATGTAACTGGGACGACGATCCTCCGCCACGACTCCGTCCTGAGCCACCATGGCAGTACGGATCTACATGGCTGGAGGTTCCTCACTCAGCACTGCCACATGGGGCCCAACTCCACGATCGAGGGGGGCGTCAGGCTTCAACTGAATGGTACCGGAGACGGGGGGGGAACCCTGAATGCCCAGGGTCACCTCATAGGTGATACCGATAATCAACACAGAATGAACGTGATCAATGACCTGGTGCAGATTGGTCATCTCAGGAATGCAGCCTCAGGGATCATCACAATCCACCGTGGTACGTTCCACCTTGTGGGTGATCTCGATGACTTTGGCACGATCCACGGGGACATCGACACGGGTCCCGGCGATGGACTTCTCGGTGGTGATGAGACCCAGCCTGGTGATGGCTTCAGCGTGAACGGCAGCTACACCGCCGGTCCCGATGCCAGCCTCACCATGCCCCACGAGTTCTGGGCAATCCGCATCGGTGGACACGTGAACCTGGAGATCAATGACCCGGGCACCTTCCACATGAGCCTTGCTGAACTGCACGCCACCGGCCGAGCCGACGGCGTCCAGGACATCGAGGTCATGGGAACCAACCTGGGCAACACCGAGGACGGACTCGAGCAGGGTGCAGCGGGCAACTTCCCGCTGGGCACGCTCCGCATCGACGCCAGTTCCTCGGCGAGACTTGTCGATGTCCACGACAACGACAGTCTCGGCCAGGATGCCGGTGAGGCCTTCTACTGCGATACCCTCGTGGTCGACGGCTATCTCGACACCAATGGCTTCAAGGTGTACGCCAACAATGTCGTGATCAACGGCAAGGTCAGCGACGTGTTAGATGTCATCATCATCAACCCGCCCGTGCTGGGCGACCTCAATGGTGACAGCCTGGTCGACGTACTCGACCTGCTGGTCGTCATCGCCGAGTGGGGCTCCTGCCCCGGCGAGTGCGGCGCTGCCGACCTCAACGGTGATGGTGTCGTCGATGTGCTCGACCTGCTGATCATCCTCCAGGAATGGTCCTGACCCTTCCAGAGGAGAGCATGTGAATGCAACACGCGGCCCCCGGATTCATCCGGGGGCCGCGTTCAATTCAGTGCATGGTCGATCGCTTCAACCGCAGGCCTGCACGGCCTCCCAGTCCCGATCGGAGAGCATGCTGCCATTGGCACGCTCGGACACCGTGGCGTCCCGGCGCCAGGATCGCTCGCAGGCCGGCTGCTCACGAAGGTCTTCGATGGCAATGGCATCGACCGAGGAATCCACGCTCGCCCGTGAGACGCCTATCAGATCCGCCAGTTCCGCCTCGAAGGGTGCCAGGACACCTTCCGGATCCGGGATGCGTACACCTGCATCAAGCGGCTTCTCGATGCCCGACTCCTTGGCCTCCTCGAGGGCCTTCAGCACGGCATCCCGCATCGCCATGACGGCTGGCCAAGCTGCCTCCGCCTCCGCGCTGAAATCCTGGAAGGTCTCCAGGTGGACACAGGCATCCTCCCCGTGAAGATCACGCCAGGCTTCATCCGCCGTATGAGGGAGTATCGGTGCCAGGAGCCTGCAGAGCATCGAGGCGATGTCGTGCAGCACGTTCTGGGTAAGACGACGACGGGGCGTATCGGCTCGATCGCAGTAGAGGCGATCCTTGACGGCCACGCAGTAGACCGCCGAGAGGGTCTCGTTGCAGAAGTCGAACAGGGCCAGGTGCACCCGTCTGAAATCGCACCGCTCGTAGGCTGCGCGGACGTCATGCTGCAGCTTCGAGGCCTCCGAGAGCGCCCAGGCATCGATGGAAGTCGAGGGCACCTCCGTGACGCCCATGGTCGCCTTGTCGAAATCCCCGAGGTTCGAAAGCAGGAAGCGAAGCGTATTGCGCACCTTCCGGTAGCTCTCCCCGGCAAGTTGGAAGAGTTCCTCGTCGGCGCGAACGTCGTTCTCGTAGGAAAGGCTGCTGACCCACCACCTGCAGACATCGGCGCCGAAGGATTCCAGCAGGGTGTCGACGTCGAGGGCATTGCCCTGCGACTTGCTCATCTTCCGACCCTGGCGGTCATTGACGAACCCGTGCGTCAGGACGGTCTTGAACGGCGGCTGACCGGTGACGCCCAGCCCCGGCAGCAGTGACAACTGGAACCACCCACGGTGCTGATCGGATCCTTCAAGGTAGAGATCCACCGGATAGCCGAGACCACGCCGGCGCATGACGGCATTCCAGGACGAACCGGACTCGAACCAGACGTCGAAGATGTCGTATGTCTTCTCGAGGGTTGCCACGTCCACGCCCTCGGGCGCATCGGGATCACCGGAGACATCCCAGGTCGAAAGCAACTGTTCCGGGGTCTCGCTGAACCAGGCATCACTGCCTCGCTCCCCGATGGCCTCTGCAACCGCCCTCGTCGAGGCTGCCGTCAGGAGCATCTCGCCGCCGGGCATGGTGAATGCGGGTATGGGCAGCCCCCAGGATCGTTGTCGCGAGATGCACCAGTCGGGCCGTGACTCGAGCATGCCCTGCATCCGGTTGCGGCCCCAGTCGGGAATGAAGTTGATGTCTGATCCCGTGGTCGCCATCGCCTTCTCACGCAGTGAAGTCCCATGGCTCTTCGTGGGCTCGTTGACGGAAATGAACCATTGCTCCGTCGAGCGGAAGATGACGGGTGATCCCGATCGCCAGTCATGCGGATAGCTGTGCTCGTAGTCGTGGTGGTGGAACAAGTGCCCACTGTCGGCCAAGCGCTGGACAACCAGTGGATTGGCCTCCCAGATGGACATCCCCTGCAGCCAATCGGGCACCGTTTCGTCGTAGGTGCCATCGGCCTGCACCGGGCAGTAGATGTCCATGCCTTCTCGGATGCCGGTGAAGTAGTCATCGGTTCCATGACCGGGAGCCGTATGCACCAGACCGGTGCCATCCTCGAAGGTGACGTAGTCCGCGGCGACGATCGGACTCGTACGCTGGCAGTACGGGTGTTCGTAGGACAGGCCGATCAGCGCAGAACCATCGCACTCACCGAGAACCACGGCATCCTCGTGGCCGGCCGTCTTCATGACGGTCTCCACCAGATCCGAGGCGATGACCCTCGTTGCGCCATTCGAGGCGACCAGCGAGTAGCGACCACGCTCATGAACCGCGATGGCCATGTTCGCCACGAGTGTCCAGGGTGTCGTCGTCCAGATGAGGAAGGAAGGCGTGGTGTCGAGTTCGACGCCGAAGGCGGATGCCACCGCGGAAGCATCGCTTGCGGGGAAATCGACGAATACGGACGGGTCCGTCCTGTCCTCGTATTCAAGTTCGGCCTCGGCCAGGGCCGTCTGGTTGTCGATCGACCAGTGCACGGGTTTCAACTGTCGATAGACGATGCCTTCGGCCACCAGGTCGGCGAAGACCTCCAGCACGGCCTGCTCGTAGCCCGGGTTCATCGTGAGGTACGGATGCTCGTAGTCTGCCAGGGTCAGCAGGCGTTTCATCTGCTTCGCCTGCCCCGCCTGGTGCTTCTCGGCGTAGGTGCGACATTCCCGACGTATCACCATGCGACGCGTATCGTCGTCGAGACCGTTGATCTTCTCCATCTTTCCCTTCTCGACGAGTTGGGTCATGACCATGTGTTCGATGGGCAGTCCATGGCAGTCCCATCCCGGGACGAAGGGGCAGGACCTGTCCTCCAGCAGCCTCGAGCGAACGACGATGTCCTTGAGCACCTTGTTCATCAGGTGGCCCACGTGAATCGACCCGTTGGCATACGGAGGCCCGTCATGGAAGACGAACGGATCGGAATCCGACCTGGCCTCGAGCAGGCGAGCGTAGACGTCCTCCTGCTCCCAACGCTGCTCGCTGGCCGGCTCGTTCTCCCTGAGATTCGCCCGCATCGGGAAACTCGTCTGGGGCAGGTTCAGGGTCTTCTTGAAGTTTGGACGTGTTGCGTCAGTCATGGATCGTTGGCGGCCTTCTGGCAGGGGTCGGGTGTCCTGCAAACCACACAGGATACCCTTCCGTCACCGGAGGATCACCCACTCTTCGATCGGTTCAAACCGACCTCCCGCAGCAGCATCGAGTGTTCATGCCCCTCCTCGGCGTGATCATGGTCATGCTCCTCGATGACGCCGTGGTCATGGCCATGATCGACGACCACGCTCGAGGCCCAGCCCAGCGAAAGTCCCAGCACAAGGGCGAAACTCAGCAGGAGGCGATCGTGCCTGTGAAACTGCAGTTCGGGCAGGAGATCACTGAGAGCGATGCAGAGGAACAGGCCGGCAGCAAAGGCCAGCGACGCCCCGGCCATGGCACTCTCCCCCCCGATGCCGACATGGCCGATGATCGCTCCGACCGGTGTGACGAGGGCATAGGCCAGATTGAACAGGAGGCATCGTGCACGTGATTGTCCCGCCGAATGCATGAGGGTGACGAGGGCCAGTCCATCAAAGGGCTTGTGAAGCATGATGGCCAGGAGGATGCCCAGCCAGGCCGACTCCCCGGCTCCCCACGCTCCCCCCATGGCGATCCCGGCCAGGAGGCCGTGAATGCAGAGTCCAACGAGCGCCCCCACCCAGGTCGTTTCGTGGCAGTGTGAATGATCCGACTCCTCGGACGGTGCATCATGGTGATGGAAGCAGATGAACCGCTCCAGCAGAAAGATGCCGAGGAATCCCGCGACGACCCACAGGAGGACCGGAATGATCGAGGCCTCGAGCCCACCTTCTCCATGACCATGCATGTGAAAGGCGTGGGGCAGGAGATCGAAGAGGGAGACACTGACCATGATCCCCGCGACGAAACTCAACGTGACCTGCATCCCCCGATGCGTCAGTCGACCCCAGAGCGGGACGAGCCCACCAATCAGGGAAGCGGCGAAGACGAGGATGAGCGAGAGGATGAAGTAGAGCACGGGACGGGCATGATATTCCATCCAGCCCACCTTGGGCTGTAGCATGCGTGCCGGACATGACCCTCCTGATCACCATGTCACTGCTCGTCGTGCTGCCGGGGATCCTCCTCGTGGTGGGGGGTGGTGCGCGACTCCCCATCCTGATGTATCACAAGGTACGCCCCGGCACGGCTGACTCGCTCACCGTCCCCATCGACGTCTTCAGGCGGCAGTTGGAGGTTCTCGCTCAACGCGGGTACGAGTCGATCTCATTCGCCGACCTCATCGAACATGAAACGCAAGGTCGGCCCCTCCCGGAAAAACCCGTCCTCCTGACGTTCGACGATGCCTACGCCGACTTTCTGGATCATCCCCTGTCGGTCATGAAGGACCTGGGTTTCAGGGCGACGGTCTTCCTCCCCGTGGGGCACGTCGGAGGAGAGAACGCCTGGGACGGAGGCGGGGAAGCCATCATGAACTGGGATGATGTCCGGAGCGTATCCGGCGAAGGCATCGAGTTTGGGCTTCATTCCTGGAACCACGACAAGTACACCGATCTTGAACCTGATGAGATCGAGGAAGATCTTCGCAGATGCCTCGACAGGCTCGCGTCCGAGTCGGTCCCCCACGTGCCCGTCCTCGCCTATCCCTATGGAGGCCTGCCGAGAAAGGGCGAGCCTCGTGCACGATTGGAGACGGTCCTGGAGCAGGCAGGAATCCGCTATGCACTCCGCATCGGATCACGGGTGCACCGCCTGCCAACCCGCCAACGCTTCGCACTGCGCCGGGTGCCCATGGAAGGAAACGACACTGGCCTGCGGCTCTGGTGCAAGCTCTTCCTGGGCCGAACCAGGCTCTAGGCCCGGGAATGCCCAACGCCGCGGATCCTCAAGGACCCACGGCGTTGGAATGGAGCAGATGAGACTCGAACTCACAACCTCCTCGATGCGACCGAGGCGCTCTCCCAATTGAGCTACTGCCCCTGGCTGGACGTTTCCGTGTCCGAACCCGGATCGGATCCGGGATTATAGCCTCAGCCTCCTCGTGTCGATCGACCGGCCCCCGGTACAATCCAGCCATGAGTCCCAGGAGCGCGGGGGCAACGACCCCCGGGAAGAAGAAGAAGCGGGATCCACGTGATACCCCCGCCATGCGACAGTACGCCTCGTTCAAGGCGTCGCACCCGGATTGCATCCTGTTCTTCAGGATGGGCGATTTCTACGAGATGTTCGACGAGGACGCTCGCGTCGCCCATGCCGCACTTGGCATCACCCTCACCGAGCGATCAACGGGTATTCCCATGGCCGGTGTCCCCTACCACGCAGCGGACACCTACCTGCGTCGCCTGATCGAACAGGGACATCGCGTGGCTGTCTGCGAACAGGTCCAGGACCCCAGCGAAGCCAAGGGTGTCGTGGAACGAGCCGTGACACGGGTTCTCACCCCGGGGACCCTCGTCGACGACTCACTGCTCAACGACGCCGTGTCCAACACCGTCGCAGCCGTCATGCCTCGCGCTGATGGGGCCAGAGAGGTCGTGGACATCGCGGTCGCCGAATTGTCGACCGGCGACTTCAGGCTGCGAACCATCCCCTCCGAGCAGGCACTTGATGAACTGGTCCGGCTGGGGCCCTCGGAAATCCTCCATGATGATGAACTGGAGACCACCGTCGCACTGGTTGCGGAAGCCCATGCACTGCTCGGAACGGCATCGACATCCAGGCCCGGCTGGACCTTCCAGCCCGAGGAGGCGTCCAGAACGCTCTGCGAACACTGGAGTGTCTCGAGCCTGGAAGGATACGGGTTCGCCGATGCAGACCCCGCCCTGGGTGCAGCGGGTGCACTGCTTTCCTACCTCCTTGAAACACAGCCCGGCATGCCCGAACGGCACGCCCTGACACACCTGCAGCCACCGAAGCGGGAAACACCCGACCTGGAGATGGCACTTGATGCAAGCACCGTTCGATCCCTTGAACTGGAACGAACGATGCGATCCGGTGGCACCGAGGGATCTCTCCTGTCGGTGCTCCAGAATGCTCGTACCCCCATGGGGAGGCGACGTCTCCGGGACTGGCTCTGCTTCCCCCTCAGTGACCGGAAGGCGATCGAGCAACGTCTCGATGTGGTCGAGCAACTGGCCTCGGGAGAAGAACGACGGAAACAGGTACGAGAGACTATCGGAGTCGTCCAGGACGTGGCGCGGATCTGTGGCCGAGTGGCCATGCGCCGGGGAACACCCCGTGACATCGTCGGGCTTGGACGTTCCCTCCAGGTGCTGCCCGACCTGGCAGCCCTCATCCAGGATGAGCCGGCCCTTGAAACACTTCATGCCCGCCTCGTCGGCACCTCTGACATCATCCTGCCCCTGGGTGAATACCTCACCGGAACCTGCGTCGATGACCCCCCCGCCCATCTCCGTGACGGCGGACTTGTCAGGGATGGAATCGATCCCGAACTGGACGATGCACGCCTGCTGCAGCGAGACGGCACCAGTTGGCTGGCCGACTACCAGCAACGGCTGTCGGTTGAAACCGGCATCCCATCGCTGAAGATCGGCTTCAACAAGGTCTTCGGCTACTACATCGAGGTGACCAATGCACATGCACAAAGCGTGCCCATCACCTTCAACCGAAAGCAGACCCTGAAGAACGCGGAGCGATACATCACGCCTGAACTGAAGGAGTACGAGGATCGGGTGCTCACGGCCGAGCAGCGAGCCATCGAGCGTGAACAGCAGTTGTTCGAGGATCTCTGTCGGGCCATCGATGCGGCGGGCAACGCCCTCCATGCGTTCGCCGAAACCATCGCCGATCTCGATGTCCTGGCCGGATTCGCCTCGCTCGCCTTGAAGCACTCCCTGGTGCGACCGACCATGACCGACGGACTCGACCTGGAGATCGTCGATGGTCGACACCCGGTTCTCGACTCCATGCTCGGGTCGGAGTTCGTGCCCAACGACACGATGCTCGGCGGCGAGAATGCCCCGAGCCTGGCCCTCATCACGGGTCCGAACATGGCGGGCAAGAGCACCTACATCCGCCAGGTGGCCTTGATCGTGCTCATGGCGCATACAGGCTGCTTCGTCCCCGCCACCAAGGCGAGCATCGGGGTCGTCGACCGGATCTTCACGCGGATCGGCGCCTCCGACGAACTGCATGCGGGTCGCTCGACGTTCATGGTCGAGATGACCGAAACGGCGAATATCCTCCACCATGCGACGGAGCGCAGTCTCGTCATTCTCGACGAGATCGGCCGGGGGACCAGTACCCTCGACGGCCTGTCGCTGGCCTGGGCCATCACTGAGACGCTGGCGACCAGGGGCAGTCGGACGCTCTTTGCAACCCACTACCACGAGATCACCGCCCTGGCGGAGCAGCACGAGACGATCACGAATCTCCACGTCGCCGTGAAGGAATGGAAGGATCGAATCGTCTTCCTCCATCGAATCGAGGAGGGAAGCACGAACCGGAGCTATGGAATACACGTGGCGCAACTTGCCGGTGTCCCCGGGCAGACGCTCGAGCGTGCCAGGGAACTGCTCGACACCCTGAGCGTGGAGACCGGAGATGAAAGTGGAACAGTCCGAGGTGGACCGGCGACCGGTGATCAACCCTGGCTCTTTGCCGCCACGAAGGATCACCCGGTCATCGAGGAACTTCGAACCATCGATCTGGACTCGATGACACCCCTGGAAGCCTTCGACAGGCTCCGGGAACTGATCAGGCAAGGACGGGAGAACTGACCCATGCCTGCTGGACTTCGAGCCCCTCTGCTGGAAGAAGCCTTCGCATCCGCCCTCGGCTGGGAGGAGTACCTCCAGAGCGATCCGGCCAAGGCCGAGCCCTGGCGTGAAACACGCTCGCAGGTCAGGCTCGAACCATCACAGGAACAACTGCTCTCCATGTTTACCCGGAGAATGCCCGTCCTGGTGATCTCGGGAATCTGGTGCGGAGACTGCGTCCGGCAGGGACCAGTCCTCCAGGCGTTGGCGGACGCCTCCTCCTGCATCGACCTGAGGTTCATCGACCGCGATGCCGTCCCGGCCCTGATGGATGAAGTGGCCATCAACAATGGTCACCGGGTTCCGGTCGTGCTCTTCATGGCCGAGGACTTCGAGCCGGTTTCGGCGATGGGTGACAGGACCCTCCGCTACTACAGGCACCTGGCCGCCAGGAACCTGGGGCCCAGTTGCCCGCTCCCGGGCGCCCCGGCCGGCGACTCGCTCCTGGGGGACCTCGTGCAGGACTGGATCGACGAGTTCGAGCGTGTTCACCTGCTCCTGCGACTCAGTGGACGCCTCAGGACAGCCCACGGGGACTGAACAGATGCTGATGACATCCACCATCCTGCACGAGGCCTTTCAGCATGGCCTTCCCTTCGCGCAGTTCGTGGAGGCCGGGGAGCCTCACCACCAGCCCCAGTGGCATGAACGCTTCGACCGTCTGGAACTCGACGAGTCCCAGTTGGCTCGAGTCCAGGCCTTCACACGGCCCATGAAGATGCTCTGCCTGACCGGGCAATGGTGTGGTGACTGCGCCCTCCAGGGCGCCGCCCTTCAACGGATCGCCGAGGGTGCGGCAGACCTGTTTGAACTCAGGTTCATACCACGGAGCGACGAGTTCGCGGAACTGATCGTCGCCAACAGGATCAACGAGGGATACCGGGTACCCATGACCTGGTTCATGGCCGAGGATTTCCATCCCTGCGCCCGCTTCGGAGATCGAACGCTCAGCCGGTACCGTTCGATGGCCAGAAAGGCCCTTGGAGACGAAGCACCCGTGATCGCCGAACCGCCCGAGGATCCCGTCCGCGAGGTCCTCGGGGAAATGCTCGACGAGGTCGAGCGGGTTCAACTGCTTCTTCGACTCAGCCCGAGGTTGCGGGAACTCTACGGCGACTGACGACAACGCAGAACCGCTCCCCGGGTCCGGGTCGGACCGGGGGAGCGAATCACGCGCGTACACGGAGTACGAATGGAGAGAGAGTGTGCGCCGAGGCCTGGATGCCGACCATGACTCCCTTCGCGTTCCTGTCATGGCCGGCCAGGCCGGGTGCCATTGAAGAACGCCCGGACCGGATGTTGATTGCACCAACAAGAAAAAACACCCGCGACGGTCAGGAAGCGGATGTCTCCCAGCCCCCCGGCTTCTCCTCGTGAACTTCCTTCCAGAGTTTCTCAAGGAGCACGTCGACCCCCTCCCCCGTGAGGCCGCTGACGACAAGGGGGGCGGTGGGGCACGCGAGGCCTTCGAGCAGGGCCTCCAGGTGGGACGCACGTTCAGCCTCGGGAACGAGGTCGATCTTGTTCAGGACGAGCGTCTCGGGCTTGCCCGCAAGGGTCTCGGAATACTCGCCGAGCTCCCTTCGGATCGCCCGGTAGTTCTCGACGGGATCGGAACCGTCGAAGGGCATGACGTCGATGACGTGGACGATCCTGTTCGTACGCTCGATGTGCCGAAGAAAATCATGCCCGAGTCCGGCTCCCTCGGCTGCGCCCTCGATCAGCCCCGGGATGTCGGCCACGAGCAGCCTTCGATGGCGTGGCAGTTCGGCGATTCCAAGATGCGGAGAAAGCGTGGTGAACGGGTAGTCGGCAACCTTCGGCCTGGCACGCGAAACGCTTCGCAGCATGGTCGACTTGCCGGCGTTGGGCAGGCCCACGAGGCCGATGTCGGCAATGAGTTTCAACTCGAGGCTGAGCGTTCGCTCGATCCACTCTCCACCCGGCGTCCACTCCCGGGGCGTCTGGTTCGTCGAGCTCTTGAAAGACTCGTTGCCGCGTCCGCCTTCGCCTCCACGGGCGACGATGATCTCCTGACCATCTTCACATATGTCGGCGATCAACTCCCCGGTATCCCGATCATGCACCAGGGTTCCAAGCGGAATCTTGACGATGCAGTGTTCGCCATTCCGACCAATACGGCTCTTGCCCATGCCACCCTGGCCGGATTCGGCGCGGTAGTGTGGGCGAGGCGTCAAGGAGAGAAGCGTGCCGAGACTCTCGTCACCCACGAGGATGACATCTCCCCCACGACCTCCATCTCCCCCGTCAGGCCCTCCCTTTGGGATGTACTTCTCGCGCCGGAAACTCATGCATCCATGACCACCCTTGCCTGATCGAACGAAGATCGTGGCGCGATCAATGAGCATGAAGGGAACTCCTGGAGAAGTACCGGCAGGAACAGCACCGGCCTGGCCATGGGAGATCGGGGTGATGGATGATCAGTTCGTGCCGGAAACGGCCGCGTAGGCAGGCACGTTCTCGTCGGACGGCACGATGTCGACATGGCGAGTCCTGAACCGGACCACGCCGTTGGTCAACGCGTAGAGGGTGTCATCCTTGCCTCGACCCACGAGGTAGCCGGGCTTGAAGTGCGTGCCGCACTGCCGGACGATGATGGCTCCGGCCTTCGCGAACTGGCCACCAGACAACTTCACCCCGCGAAACTGCGGGTTTGAATCTCGTCCGTTCTTGGAGGAACCCTGTCCCTTCTTATGTGCCATTACACGCTCCTCTGTCCAACTGCCGGACCATCCTGGGCCAGCCGGGGGCTGGCTCGGTCGGGCCGGCCATTGTATCAATCCTCAGCGGTAAATCCAACGTGGCGACCGGTCGATATCCGGATGGAGCTCGACGGGCTGGTCACCGAGAGCCCTTGCGTCACCTGGAATCAGGTATTCCCGCATCAGGGTCTTGTGAAGGGTGATCGGCTTCCCGGAGACGGGGTGTTCGACGACCGCCGTCTCGCTGCTGATCCCGGTAGAGAACAGGCACACTTCGTTCACTTCCAGTGAGGTGGCCGGCCAGAGCAGCAGACCACTGCGCGCGTTTCGTTCACCCTGGAGCAGGTCGCCGATGATCTGGTGCTGGGGTTCAAGCAGATCATTGCCCAGAAAGGCATGGAACTCCTCGGAGATCTCGCGATGGACATCACGACCGGATTCGAGGATGTCACCGCGGTCCGTGAAGAGGACGAACGTCGGCGCCCAGATCCTGTCCTCTCCCGTGTAGTTCGAGACCGTGTAGGTCATGTACCAGTACCACTTGCCATCCTTCTCGCTCTGGCGGATACGAAGCGGCCCGGGCTCGAAGTTCAACTCGGCTCGGACGGGGACCGGCTTCGGCTTCGGGTAGGCCTCGGCAAGGGAGGACAGCCCGACCAGCGATGCGAGGAATCCAACCAGCAGCAGCATGCTGAATGACCTGTGGAAATGCATCTTCATCACTCCTGGGATAGTTGAACTGGGTATTGTAACCCAATCAAGGCCTCCAGAGGAACCCGATCATCACGCCATGACAAGCGGCCTGCTCCAGCCCGAAATGATAGGCATCGAGGAACGCCAGGAGGCCCTCCTGGCCCTTTTGCAGCCCGGATCCGGGAGGGCCATGGTCAGCCGGTTCGAGCAGTACGCATCGGAACACGGCATCGGGCTGGACTGGATCTGGGCATGCCGCGATGCCCATGGCAACCTCGAGAGCAGCGTCCTCTGCGTGCCGTCGGCAGGACGGACCGCCATGGTCTTTCTCAGCTCGGTCAGAAGCCCGAGCCAGGTCCACCAACGTGCCGCACTCCTTGAGCATGCCCTCGCCTATCTGAAGGAACAGGATGTCGACCTCGCGCAGTCACTGCTCCCCTGTGATGACCAGCTCGGACACGAAGCGCATGTCAACGGCGGACTCCTGCCCCTGACGACACTGCTCTACATGGAACGTTCATTGGCACGACCCTTCAAGTCCCCCCCGGTTCCCGATGGGATCGAACTGATCCCCTGGACGGAGTCGATGGATGAAACGCTCGGCTGCATTCTCGACGCCACCTATGAAGACACGCTCGATTGTCCAGGGCTCTGCGGTCTGCGTCGTACAGAGGACATCATCCTCGGTCACAAGTCCTGTGGTCGGCAGGATCCAGGAGGGTGGATCCTGGCCAGGATCGATGGAGCGTTCGCCGGGGCCATTCTGGTGAATCACTCGAGAAACGATGACAACGTGGAACTGGTCTACATCGGCCTTGCTCCAGCTGCGCGGGGACGAGGCCTTGGCGCATTCCTCCTGCAGACACTGCTCGCTCGCTATTCCGGTTCCTCCTTCCGGCGAATGACTCTCGCCGTGGATACGAAGAACCTCCCGGCGATCCAGATCTACGAAGCACTCGGCTTCCGGGGGACGGGCCATCGGAACGCCTACATCGCGAGCCTCGCCGGGAAGGCCTGAGCCAGGGCCAAGTTGTCCACGAACAGTTGACAATGGGCGCGCCGGCCTGTGGATGAATGTTTTTTGAAAATGATTGACGCTTGAATTCGAGAGGTTCCGGGCTTCAGGCACCCGCAGCTTCGCGGGCCTGCCCTTGTTGGATGCCCCCGCGGCATCTACCCTTGGCGGCCCGGCCAGGGATGGCCGACGGAACTGCATGCAACCGGGTCCAGTCAGGGTGCTCCCTTGAGCCTCCCCACCGATGGGCCGGGTGAACATGCAGACTCAGTCGCCGGACCTTGGATGCCCCCGCATCGAACCAGGTTCATTCGCCACGGACAGCGCCCCGGAAGGTGGGCCAGGCAACTGCATGTGATTGACTGGATCCAGTCAAGTCACATGAGAGGTACGACGTGATGTCGTTTCTCCACCGCCTTCACCAGCCGTGTGGTCATCACGTCCATGGCTGGTTTCGTTCCCGCCAGGATGCTTCGCGCATCGAGCCTTCAGGTAACCAGCAGAACCGATCAAGCACGTGCCAACGACTCCGATCAACAACCAGGGCAACCGGACAACGCAGGTCGCCAGTGCACTGTCGAAGAAACTCGGATCACGTTCGTACGCGATGTGGTTCAAGGATGTACGGATTCGCGTGGAGGACGGGCGACTTGAGATCATGGCCCGGACTCGATTCGCCGCCGACTGGATCCGAAGGCGTTTCGGAACGGAACTCCGGGATGTCGCCCGGGAGTACATAGCACCCGACACCGACATCAACGTGATCGTCGATACACAGGCAGGACCGCTCGAAGAGCATCAAGGTGCACGGGATGCGCCGACACCCAGGCCGCTGGCCCCCGACCGGACTCGGGGGTCTCGGCCTCCTGCCACGACCCGACCCCGGTTCCACGAACTCGACCGCTTCGTGGTCGGCGACTGCAACCGCCTTGCCTGGACGGCGGCCTCGAGGCTGGCCGAGGAGGGGGATCATTCGCCCCTCTCTCCCCTCTTCATTCACGGGGGATGCGGGCTCGGCAAGACCCACCTGCTCCAGGGCCTCTGCCGGAGGGTGATGGAACTGGACAGGGGCCGTGCCCGGGCCAGGTACGTCACGGGTGAGCAGTTCACGAACGAGTTCATCTCGGCCGTCCGCGAAGGAACGCTCGACCGCTTTCGAGCGGCCTACCGGGGCCTTTCCCTGCTCGTCGTCGATGACATCGATTTCATCTCCGGGAAGAAGAAGACCCAGGCGGAGTTCCAGCACACGCTGGAAGCCATCGAACTCAGCGGTGCACGTCTGGCCCTGGCCTCCAACGAACACCCGGGTTCGAACAATGCTCCGTTCAACAGGAATCTGGTAAGCAGGTTCCTCAGCGGGCTCGTCGTCCAACTCGAGCGTCCGGGCAAGGAGACGAGGCTCGCGCTCGTCCATCGATTCGCCGCGGATCGAGCACTTCGACTCAACGAAGCCGCGGCGAGGCTCATCGCATCCAAGTGCCTCGGATCCGGTCGTGAAATCCAGGGCGTCCTGACCCGACTGAAAGCGATGCAGATCGTCGACCCGGTGCACGCACCAACCGATGATCCGGACCAGTTGTTCATGCCCGGCTTCAATGAAACCCAGGATCGCTCCATCGGCCCCGTCGCCGTCAAGCGCGTGTTCGCATCGAATCAGTGGGCGCCGGAAGCGCCGGTCCCCGTATCGACCGTGGTTGAATGCGTCTGCCTCCGAACGGGGGTCAGCAAGGCCGAACTGGCCGGCCCTTCACGCCACAGGCGCATCACGATCGCCCGAAGCCTCGTTGCACACCTCGCCAGGTCGTTGACCACCGCCAGCTACCCCGAGATCGCCAGGGCCATGGGCAGAAGGAACCACTCCTCGATCCATGCCGCGGCACATCGACTTGCAACCATGCTCGACCACGAACCCTTGATCGAGTTCCAGGCTCCCGGTGGCGATATCGAACAGGTCAATCTGCCGGGTCTCCTTGACCTGTTGAGAAGGGACATCAAGACCTACCGCCGGAAGAAGGCCCGCCCGACAGTCTGATACACTGCGGGCATGCGTATTCGCTTCCAGATGCCTGAGAGGGCCCTCGCCCTGCTTGGCGCGGTCATCGCTCTCGGTGCCATGATGCTGCCCTCCACGCCGGCCAGGGCTGATCTTGCAGCCAGCGCAAAGCGACATCTCGCCCGCTCCGCCCAGGCCCAACGGGATGGAAGCCATCTCATCCGCCTCTCCTCGCTGAGGGTCCTTCGTGATCCCCAGATGCAGCCCCTCTTCTATGACCTGCTTCAGCACAAGGAGTGGCAGGTCCAGGTACACGCCCTGCTCGGGCTTGCGGAGATCGATCCGGAAACCGGGCTTGATCCGCTTCTTCTCACGCAGGTCGACCCACTTGCCCGCGAACAGGCGATATCCACGGCCATCGACATGGAACTCCTGCATCCAGGCGGCATGGAGAAACTGCTGGAATGGAATCGCCTTGAAACACCGAATCGACTCCTGCTCATGGCGGAACTCCAGAAGGCAGGACAACCCATCGACGTCGAACGGCTCCATGAACTGGCGGATGACAACGACCTCCTGATTGCCGGCGTCGCAAGCCTGCTGCTTGCCAAGAGTGGCGACCAGGACGCCCTCAGTACGATTTCGACCCGGTTGAAGAAGGCGACACGAACCGAGCGAGAACAGGTCCTCCAGCGGATGTTCGACGTGGTCAGGATCTACGAGATCGATACCGCCGCCGAGTGGCTTGATGACACCCTTCGCCGCGTCGAGGACAACGACCTCGCCTACTGGGGCACCTTCAGCCTCATGACGATGGATCCCGCCCTGGGCAGGCCTCACTGGAACCGGATACTCGGGGACGACCCCACCTACCATCAGCGTGTACGCGCCGGGCTTCAACTGCTCGAGGCTGGACTCCCGGTCGACGCATCCGCACGAAAACGCCTCGGGGCAGACGACGATGATTTGATCGATCGAATGGCCGCGACATCGAATGCGATCGCTGCCGAGCGTGACGTGATCGGACCAATGCAGTCGCTCATCGATACTGGTCATCCACAATGCATCGAATGGGCCATTCGACACGCGCAGGACCTTCCCAGAGACCAGGCCAGGACCATCTACCTCTACTTCATCGAGCGCCTCGAAACTCCGAACCGTTCTGCCAGGGAACTCGATGTGCGTGCACAGGCGATCTCCGCCATGTCCAATCTCGCCCTCCTTGATGCCGATGCCGCATCCCAACTGCTCGTTGAAACCGATGATGACAGCATGAAACAGCAGGCTCTCCTCATCGGGGCCCTGCAGGGACACGCCCCGGAACTGGTCGAAGCCGCTCGACCGATTCGCAGGATCGGTTCTTCACGGCCGGATTCGCTTGCACTGCTTCTGCTGGCACGCGACGAAAATGGACTGAATGAACAGGACATCCAGCAACTGGGCAGAATCGCGGCCGGTGGCAGCATGCTCGGTGACATGCTGCAGGCACAGGCTGCATGGCTGTACCTGAAACACACGGGCAAGCTTGACGAAGCACTCGTGGAAGTCTCGGGATCGAACTGATTGGCGATCAAGCCGGGGCCTGTTCGCTTCCGGCTTCTGAAGGAAACACCCACGTGAGCAACGTAATTCCACTGAGTCGACCCGACATCAACGACGATGATGTCCGCGCCGTGTCGGAAGTTCTTCGCAGCGGACGCCTGAGCATCGGCCCTTCAACCCTCGCCTTCGAGGACATGATGTCCCAGCGGATCGGACGCTCGGAGGCCGTCGCCGTCAGTTCAGGCACGGCGGGACTTCACCTGGTACTCGAAGGGCTCGGCATCGGCCCCGGGGACGAGGTCATCACCCCTGCATTCAGCTTCGTCGCCTCCGCAAACTGTATCGAGCATGCCGGCGCGAAACCGGTCTTCGTCGACTGCGATCCAAGAACGCTCAACATGAACGCCGAGGACGTCGAGGCGAAACTGACCGACAGGACACGGGCCATCATCGGGGTCGAGGTCTTCGGAAATCCCACGGGTATGCGAGAGTTGGCCGCACTCTCGGCCAAGCATGAAATCCCGCTGATCGAGGATGCCTGCGAAGGGCTTGGTGGTCGCCTCGGCAACGAACCCATCGGTCGATTCGGGCGAGCAGCCGTGTTCGCCTTCTATCCCAACAAGCAGATCACGACCGGCGAGGGAGGAATGATCGTCACGGACGACCAGCGACTGGCCGACGCATGCCGATCGATGCGGAACCAGGGTCGAGCCGCAGGCGACCGCTCGGCGCCCGGAACCACGGGGACGAATCTCGGCGTGGAACGGCTGGGATGGAACTACAGGATGAGCGAACTGCACGCCGCCCTCGGGGTCTCCCAGATGAAGCGACTGGACGAGATCATGGAGGCTCGGGCACGTGTCGCATCGCATTACACCCAGGCCCTGTCGAACGTGTCGGACCTCGTCGTTCCAACAGTCGAAGCCGATGTCTTCATGAGCTGGTTCGTCTACGTCGTCAGACTCGGACTGGCCTACTCAGGCGAAGACCGCGATGAGATCATCGAGGGCCTTCGCCGACATGACATCGGAGCGGCCGCCTACTTCCCTTCCATCCCCCTCTTCAACCATTTCCGGAGGGAGTACGGGTATGAGGCCGGGGACTTCCCCATGTCCGAGTCCGTGAGCCAGAGAACGATCGCGCTCCCCATGTACGTGGGCCTGGGCGAACCGGAGATCGAACTCATCGCCCAGACGCTCGAACTGATGATGACCCGGACCCGGTTCAGGGACAAGGACTGAGCCGACATCGGCCGCCAGCCGAAAACGACAGGCAGATCCTGCGCCTCGATGGAGTGATCAATGCGCTCCTGCCGCCCCGAGTGGCTGCGTGATGTCCGGCGTGGACAGGCCGTCATCCGGCTCATCCTCCGGAATATTGAGCATGGACCTGCCAGCAATGGCATGCCCACCCTCGAACCGCCCGAACAGGCCCCTCAGGGGCCATTGGCGATGAGAAACTGGCCCTGGACCCGCTTCGCCTCCGATGGTCTTTCGCAAGGTTGTTGCTTGATCATGCATGATCGACTGCCTCCAGGGGATGGACCATTCCAGCCCCTTCATGCGTCAACTGCAGCAAATACCCTGCCAGAAGGCGAAGGAATCCTCGACAACCCTGTTCAAGGGGATCAGCCCTGCATTCAGCCGGGGCGACCGGTGGTGAGTCGCAGTCCCCGAACCGTCTCGAGGATGCGTTCCTGTGCGGACTCGATCTCGCAGAGATGAACCGGGCCGATCGCTTCCATCGCCTCGATGACCACATCGGTCCCGGCACGCGGCAGGTTCGAGAAGAACCTGGCCCTCAGTTCATTCTAAGCGGTCTTCAGGGAAAGCGCCAGGTCCGACTCGCTGACATTGACGCAGAGGCTTGAGAACCAGGTGTCATCGAGGCGAAGCAGATCCTCGAAGATCATGATTGATCCAGGCCCGTGGTCTACCAGCCCTGGAATCTCCTCCTCGTGCTCCGGCGATCGAGTCCCTGCCGTTCCGGGAACAACGGCATTCCCCGCCACGGATTCGATGACAGATCCAGGAAGCGCGGCTCCGGCGGGACCGGGAGTTCCGACCGCGATGGCCGAGCCACCCGTGGTGGCCATGGATTCGTAGCGAGTATGGGCCAACTGGCCTCGAGCCCGCCTGAGAATCACGAACATCATCCCCAAGGTCAGGAATGCCAGGGTTCCGAGACCGATGGTGCGCAATGCCTGGCTGTCGGCAAGCATGCCCAGCCAGGAGGGAGACGCCTCTTCCATGTTCACTGCCGGGGGAGTCGTCTCGGTGAACATGGTGACACTGATTCCCCCGGGATGCTCTCCCCGGGAGGAGGCTCCCGGGAGCATCGCTTCGACCTGCGACCGTATATCGTCGAACGTCGTATTCACAAGTTGGTCGAAGGTGGCGGAGTCGACCGGTCGGTCGCCATGGAGCATCGAGTGGACATCCATCATGTACCGTCTCGGCACGGCAATGCTCACGTTCACGACCATTGATTGATCGATGTCTCCCTCGTCCCCTTCAGCAATCGTCGTTCCCGACTGGTCCGCCGTTTCGTTCACCGAGGGCAGGAAGATTCCAAGCTCCTCGAGCAGGTTCGCCCTCGCTGCAAGGGGATCTGGTTCAGGCCCGCTCATGGAAGGCAGCGGACTGGTGACCGGGGTCGCTTCAAGGGACGGGATTTCGTGCATCCTCGATGCATGAACATGGACCCGGACACCGGGTATGTAGCCCAGGAGATCCCGGAGGACGACCTGTGTCTCCATCTGGGTTGCATGCAGGAGGTCCGAGTCGCTCGACGCCGCTCCCGGGCTGCTTGCGTAGAAGGACCGGCCTGTCCTGGCATCGATGACGGCCACCGATTCAACCCTCAGCCCGTGGGTGGCGCCCGCGACCATCCGAGCGATTGCATCGACGAGCATCATGTCGATTCCATGTTCCTTCGAGAGAACCGTGACCGATGCCGACCGCTCGATGAAGGCTCGGCCGAGGCCCATCGAGTCATCCCCCCCGCTGATGACGACCGTTGCCGACTGGATGTCACGCATGCGCGCGATCATGCCAGCGAGCACGTTCTGGGTCGCGATCCTCGTTCTGGTCTCCTGCTGCCCCTTGGTGAGAAAGATATTTTCGTCGCGAACCATGGAGTCGAAGTCGACCTGGTCGGGTGAAATGATGCCTTCCTCGCTCAACCTGCTGATGACATGATCCCGCTGCCCCACCGGGACATGGATCAGACCATCGGCCTCGTGCCAGTCGAGGCCGCTCGTGGCCAGGTACTGGATGGTCTCCTGCCTGGTGTCGGGCCCGAGGCTCAGCGGCAGTGTTTCAGTGGAGGAACCACCGAGGTAGAGGCTCGCGATGGACGCCGCCATCACGACGACGATGAAGAAGGAGCCGATGGCCACCCTTGCGTTCACGGAGAGTGAAGCAACGTGGTCCCGCACCGCCTGGCTCATGTCCTTGAACGTCTGCATCCGCCTGGCCTCCCTGCCGGGGTTTGATGCACGGTCCTGCCATGGGGCCTGGCTGGTCATCCTGACGCTGCCGATCCCCGACCGTGGATGTCATGTCGTCGACCGATTCCGGCCGACATGGCGCGCGGGTCACTCCCGCAACTGCTTGATCTCCTGGTAGGCCTCCATCAGCCTGCTCCTGACCTGGACGAGCATCTGGTATGCCGCGTCGGCCTTTCGAGTCGCCACGAGCATCTCCTCGATGTCGTCTCGGCGACCTGCCGCGAATGCATCCGCCGTTTCCTGCGCATCCTGCTGCAGCTCGTTGACACGCCCCATCTCCTCCTTCAATACGTCGTTGAATCCGGTTTCCTTCACGTGTTCCGAACCATCGGCCTCCTTGAGACCGTCAACCCCATTCACCTGGAAGGGATTCGGTCCGTGGTGTCCGACTGGTCCGATGGCGTCGGTCATGGTGACGGGGTCCCTTCAAGACAGTAATCAACCTGTGTCGACGACATCCCGGCATGACCTGCGAGGGACATCGCGATGGCCTGCACGCGGTATTCCCTGCGGGCCTTCTTCGATCGATGTCGGCTTGTTGATGCGATGATCATGCTGATCCAAAGTTTGATTCAACGATGCGCAGAGGCTGCGCCGACCGGGGATTCAGGTCGTCGGTGAAATCAGGTTCGACTCCTTCCATTTCTTGAGTTTCAGACCGAGGGTGCGGACACCGATTCCCAGGGCCGTTGCGCTCCTCTGCCTGTGCCCTCCATACTTCTCGAGGGTGGCGAGGATCGCCTCCCGTTCGACATCCTCCAGCCTGCGAGCCCCGTCGCAGATGAATTCGGCGTCGTCCTGATGCTCGGATCCGGCTCCCTGCAGGACCCGGCCGGCATCGCCGCGAACCTCTCCGACGGGCTGAAGCCATGGTGCGATGAGGTCGGCCGAGATCAGGTCATCAACCGAGAGGACGTGCGCCCGCTCGCAGATGTTCTCGAGCTCTCGGACATTCCCGGGCCAGGAGTACTGCTTGAGAAGTTCCAGGGCATCGGGATCGATCCGGCGCGGTTCCCGCCCTTCCCGCGAGGCAAGCCTTCGGAGAAAGTGGTTTACCAGTTCCGGAATGTCATCCAGGTGCGATCGCAGGGGAGGCATGACGAGTGGAAGCACGTTGAGCCTGAAGAAGAGATCCTGCCGGAAGGTTCCGGAGGCGACTTCCTCTTCCAGGTCGCGATTGGATGTCGCGACGATCCTGACATCCACCGACCGCGGTGAACTGGAACCCACTCGCTCGAATGTCCGTTCCTGGAGTACACGAAGGAGTTTGGCCTGGATCTCGGGCGCTATTTCACTGATCTCATCCAGCAGCAGCGTGCCACCATCGGCAAGTTCGAATCGACCCTTGCGCATCGTCGATGCACCGGTGAATGCACCCTTCTCATGGCCGAACAGCTCGGATTCAAGGAGGTTCGTGGACAGGGCGGCGCAGTTGATCGCCAGGAACGGATGCTCGGACCGGTCACTCTGTTCATGGATCCACCTCGAAGCGACCTCCTTCCCCGTTCCGGATTCACCGGTGACCAGCACCGTACTGCTGCTTTCGGCGATCTGGCGAAGACGGAGACGAAGTTCCACGAGTGGCTCACTTCCACCGACCATCTCGTGCTCCCTTCCGCAGGCCTTTCCACCGGCAGGGACTCCGCGAGCCTGCAGAATGGTGTTCGCCTTCAGCAGCCTGTTTCGCTCCAGCGCACGCTCGACTGCGGTAACCAGTTCATCTCCACCGAAGGGCTTCGTGATGTAGTCGTAGGCACCCAGCTTCATCGCCTCCACGGCCGATTCCACGGACGCGAAGGCGGTCATGAGAATC
>PBMX01000044.1 GCA_002722935.1 Phycisphaerae bacterium
AGGCCCGGGACGATCTTCGAAGTCATGGTGATTTCACCACCGACGTCGGCAAGAATCGCATGTCGGGTCACCATGTTCTCGACCTCGCGGAACCGGACGAACAGGCGATTGGGAGCGTGCTCGTGTTCCAGAGCATCCTTGTCAGGAATAATGGAGGTTGTCGAGGGGTCGGCGCCGGCCAGGGAAGCCAGCAGGAGTGCGGCGCCAGCGGCGCCGAGCATCTTCAGGTGTGTTGCAGGGGACAAGGGTTCTCTCCTTCGGGTTGTAGGTACAGGTCTGCCCCCCCGGCGGACCAACATGCAGTTCTCAGGCTTTCTTCAAGGATAGTCTCTGTTACTCGCAGACAACATTCCACTGGGCAATGACCTGCAGGAGATCATTGACATCGATTGTGCCGTCTCCGGTCGGATCACAGCCGCTGCTGCCGCCCCACCCGGCGATGATCGCGAGCAGGTCGTTGACATTCGTGATGCCGTCCGAGTTGCAGTCGGTCGGACAGACGGGCTGCTGGCAGAGGTCGGGCGTGATGACGCAGTCCTCGTCGGCATACCAGTCGCCGTTGACCGAGTTGCAGAGGGCCTCGGTGGCGTTCACGCACGAGCTGTTGTCGGCTCCGAAGCAGCAGGCTGCCTCGGGGGCGGGTGGCTCGGTCGGGATGATCATGAAGACTTCCCCACCAAGATCACAGACGTAGAGTTCTCCACGTGCATCCTCACCGTAGGAGGAGATGGCGCCGATGTTGTAGCCATCGACGCTCGGGGAGAGTTGATTCGTGATTTCCTCGTAGTCATGGACGGTATCGGTGTCGGCGTTGTACCGGAAGACCCAGGTTTCGTTCGAGCAGTAGTCTCCGAAGAAGTAGAAGCCGTCCATCCAGGGGATGTCCTGTCCACGGTAGACATAGCCGCCCGTGACCGAGCAGCGTCCACTGCTGTGGTTGAACTCGAAGACGGGGAAGGTCATCGTCGATGCGGAATCGCATCCACTCGTGTTGTAGGCATGGTCGCCCTCGTAGCAGCGCCAGCCGTAGTTCTCTCCACCCTCGCTGTCAGCGGGCTGGAAGGAGATCTCTTCCCACTGGTACTGTCCGACATCACCCATCCAGAGATCGCCGGTCTCCTTGTCGAAACTGCATCGCCATGCATTGCGAATGCCATACGACCAGATCTCGTCATCACCGGTGACACCCACGAAGGGGTTGTCTGCGGGGCTCGAGTAGGGCGAACCGTTGTCGACATCGATGCGGAGCATCTTGCCCAGCAACTGGTTCGTGATGTCCTGTGACCTGTTTCCAGGGTCACCGGCACTGCCGCCATCTCCGGTGGAGATGTAGAGGTAGCCGTCGGGCCCGAAATCGATCCAGCCGCCATTGTGATTCGAATAGGGCTGCGAGAACTGCATGATCGTGGTGCCGCTGCCTGAATCCACACTGTTGGAATTCGGATCATTGTTGGCGGCCGTGAATCGCTTGATGTAGGTCTGCGATCCGGACGTGTAGTTGATGTACACGTAGGGCTTGCCGTTGTAGTAGTCGGGGTGGAAGGCCAATCCCAGGAGGCCCTGTTCACTGGAGGTGTTCACGCTCTGGGTCAGGAAGTAGCCCGAGAGCAGTTCCTCGCTGTCAAGGTCGTAGATTCGAACTCGACCGGTTGAGCCCGACCGCTGTTCGACGATGAAGATGCGTGATTCATCCCCAGGCGCATGCGTCACCAAGACGGGCCGCGCAAGCCCACTTGCGATACGAATACTCGCGATACCCGAGTTCCCCCTGGTGTCGCCGTTTGCCAGGAGTGAGGTGTTTGCCTCCAGGCTGACGGTTCGCTCTTTCTCGGTCGAGAATTCGGATGCGGCGACCAGGCACAGGCCTGCGACAAGGCATCCAGCAGCAGCGCGTGTAAACATTGAAATCTCTCCTCCGTGGCCCGGTGGCAATGACGCGCCGGGTCGTTTGCGATACCAAGGTTGTAAGACCCTCAAGCAATGGAAATTAGGTCGAAAAGAGGCCCTGAGCAAGTGGAAACCCGCTCCTGAGCCCCATTTGAAAGTGAAAAAGGCCGCTGGGGACTCTCAATGGCCATTGCCGGACTGCAGCGACAGGAATCGCTTGACGCCCGATATGTTCATTCCAAGCAGGCTCATGGTGACGAAATCATCGAATTGGGACATTTCGGCTCCCAGGGATCCGGCTTCAGCACGGAGAAGGTCCCTGTAGGACTCGACCAGATCTCCCTCGTCCGCATTCCCGGCAAGCCCCTCCTTGATGAACTCGACCTGGCGACCCATGGAAGCAATGAGCTGGTCGAGGTGCCCGGCAATGTCCTCGATGATGCCACCATGGGTCAGCATCAACTTCGTCCAAGGCCCCGATCGAAGCAGTTCAATGGTCGACAACCAGGCCGGGTGGTCGAACTCCGGTGGAGGCATCGGCACCGAGACGTACCCGGTGCCGGGAATCAGCATGGCGGCCGCGTCACCTGTGAAGCACACCGTTTCCTCACCGGTGTCCAGTTGGAAGACCAGGTGGTGGCGGGCATGACCAGGGGTTTCAATCGCCCGGAGTTCGATGTCGCCGATTCGGACCGTGTCACCGTCATCCAGTCCATGAACCATTGCTTCGTCGGACGGAATCAGTTCGCCCCAGAGCCGTTCCATCTGGTCACCGTAGATCCGGCCGGCGCTGGCAAGCAGCTTGGAGGGATCGATGATGTGCCTGGCACCGAATGAATGAACATGGATGGGAACACCCCGGCCGGCAAGGTGCCCCGATCCTCCGGCATGATCCAGGTGGATATGGGTGAGGCAGCAGGCATGCAGATCCTCCACCTGCACCCCGTGTTCACCCAGGGCGCGTTCGAGGGCCGGCACCGTGTTCCCAGGTCCGGACTCGATGAGAACGTTGCTTGCGCCGTCGGTCACGAGGTATGCGCCGATGGCTCCCGGGACACCCAGGTAGTCGAGTTCAAGGCTGTGAATCGAGACCGTCATTTCAAGACCAGGTTTCCGTGTCAGGGACGGCGACCCTTCGTAACGGGATTCCCGGCATTCGTCCACGCCTCGAGACCCCCGTGAAGCGTACGAACATCCTCGAGGCCGAGTTCCATGAGCGTCTTGCTCATCGCATCCGCCAGGGGGTCGTTGTACGTGTTCCCGTAGACGACGATGAAGCCGTAGGACTTCAGCTCCTCCCACTTGGTCGCGACGTCCCTGTAGGGCATGCTGATGGCGCCGGGAATATGACCAGCCGAGTACTTCTCGGCTGTTCGCGGGTCGAGCCACGTATTCTTCTTCGGTTCCGAGAAGAGGGAGACCTCGTCGTGTTCCACGAGAGCCTGGGCCTGTTCAACGTCGAGGAAGACGATGTCGCGATCGCTGTATTCCTTCGCGCAGCCCTGAAAGCACGCGAGAACGATGGAAAGCAGCAGAAATGCGACGGCTTGTTGTCTCATGGTTCGACTCATTCGTTCGTCCGAGTATTACAGTAGTGTACGAGGTTCGTCTTCATGCAGTGCATCATCGCAGTTCTCGCCACGATCTTTCTCCTGCAGACCCGGCCGGGGTTCGTTCAGCCGGTGCCCGCCAGCGTGCCCGATGTTCGCATGACATGCGAAGCGGGCCGTGAGTCCGTGCGTCCAGGCGAGACGTTCATGATCCTGTGCACGCTCGACATTCCCCGGGACTTCCACGTCTACTGGAAGAGTCCGGGCGCCAGCGGGACCCCGACCGAGTTTCAGGTCGGAGGCGGTGCGAACCTGCAGGTCGGTGAAACGCTCTATCCCCGGCCCGCGATGTTCGATGACGAGGCGGGAAGGACCTACGGTTACGAGGGCAGAACGCAGTTTCTCGTACCGGTCACCGTGCCAGCCGACTGCCCCGAGGGGACTGTGCCAATCACGGTGAAGGGTCGATGGCTCGCCTGCCGCAAAGCCTGTTGGCGGGGAGAAGCCACGCGAGGCATCGAGGTGGTCGTTTCGAGCGATACCACCAGCGACGAGCGGCCGGAGATTTCTCGTGCCGCACGCTGCATGCCGATTCCCCTCTCAAGCATGGACGGCGCCTCGATCTCCTTGGAAAACTCCACCCTCGAGATTCGCGGCCCGATCGGTCGGAGGGGACTGCCCAGGCTCGTACCGGTGGAGATTCCCGGCGTAATTCACGCCGATCCGCGTATTTCAAGGGATGGGGAGGAATTCCTCGTTCGTATCCCCTACAGGCTCGAACCTGCCAACAGCCTCGGCGCTGAACCGAGGGTCGAGGGCCTGCTGCTCTTCGGCGAGGAACGACACGATCCCTCCTTTGCATTTACCATGCTCATTCCGCCTGCAGAACGGGGAGCAGGAGGGGAAGACACATCCAACAGGAGGAATGCACCATGAATCCACTGAACCTGACTCTTCAACTGCTTGCAGTGTCGATGCTCTGTTCGCTCGGCATGCCGGCATACGCCCAGGTGACGCCGCTCCCGGCGAACCCGACTCCACCCGCCGAGAAGGGTGAGAAGGAGGAGGCCGAGGAAAAGCCGGAGGTTGCAAAGGTCGGGAAGCCCGCTCCGAATTTCGCGCTCAAGGACATCAAGGGCAAGGCCCACCAGTTGTCGAGCTATGCCGGCAACTACGTCGTGATCGAGTGGTTCAATCCGGGATGCCCCTACTGTCGTGGAATCTACGACAACGGTGTCGTCGAGGACATCCACACGAAGATCCGACAGGTCGATCCCGACTTCGTCTACCTGGCGATCAACTCGACGGCCAACCAGCCCAAGGAGTTCGTCATTACGCAGAGCGACGAGTTCCTGCAGAAGCAGGAGATGCCGGGGATCCCGGTACTGCTCGACTATGACGGGAAGGTCGGCCGACTCTACGATGCTCGCACGACACCTCACATGTACGTCATCAACCCGGAAGGGGTACTCATCTACGCCGGCGCGATCACCGATGACAGGAACTTCGACAAGGGCGACAAGGCCACGAACCACGTGATCAATGCGGTTCGAAGTTCGGTATCCGGCACCGAGGTCGCTCCGAACACGGTGCGTCCCTGGGGTTGCTCCGTGAAGTACCAGGGAGGATCCAAGGGCGGTCGCAAGCCGCGTGGAAGAGCCCCCGGACGGAAGCCCTGACACCTGCAGGTACCATCTGAATGAACACGAGGGCCGCCGTTCGGCGGCCCTCGTCAATTCATTTCCCTGCAGGTGCCGGTCGCACCGGTGTTCGCTCAGGAGAGGTTCACGGGCATGAGCACGTAGGTGAACTCCTTGCCCGTTCGAATCACGCCCGGCTTGTTCGACGCCTTCATTTCGAAGATCACCTGGTCTTCATCGATGACCTTCAGAGCGTCCGAGAGATAGTTGGGGTTGAAGCCGATCTCTATCTCCTCACCCTCGTACTCCGGAAGATCGAGGTGGACCTCGGCTTCACCCATCTCGGGAGCATGGCTCGTGAGAACCAACTGCTTGTTCTGGAAGTGCATCCGGACGCTCCTGGAGTCCTCGTTCGTGAGCAGCGCGGCCTGCCTGACGGCGGCCCGGAGCGTATCCCTGTTGAAGACGACCCGCTTGTCCTGGTCCTTGGGGATGACATCCTCGAAGGGAGGGAAGCGACCTTCCACGAGGGTGCTTGAAAGGGAAGCCTGGTTTCCGCCATCGTCGACATGGACGTGGATTTGACTGTCATCGATCGACAGTCGTACGGTCGCATCGTCGTTGCGGAGCAGTCGACGCATGATGCCCAGAGCCTTGCTCGGAACGATGCAGCTGGAATCACCGTTGCCCGTCGTTGCACTGCCCGAGGCCACGGCCAGCCTTCGACCGTCCGTCGCGATCATGTTGATGTTCTTGCCCTTCCGCTCGAGGAGGACGCCGTTGATCGCGTACCGGGAATGCTCATCGGCCGCGGCGAATATGCTTCGAGTGATAAGCACCTGCAGATCGCCTGCACTGATTTCACAATCGACGCTGGATTCATCGAATACCTTCACCGGCGGGGCTTCGGCGGGGTCGAATCCATAGACCTTGAACGTGGATTCTCCCGATCGAATGAAAAGAGCCTGCTTCTCGCTCTCGAGCGTGACGGTCGGCTCCTGGCATTCCCGGATGATCTGGATGAGCTTGTCCGCTGGAATCAGGGTTTCCCCCGGCTGATCGACCTCGACCTGGTCCATCACAAGTCGCAGGCCGACCTCCTTGTCCGTTGCGGCAAGGGTCAGGCGACCGTCATCCGCATTGATCTTGATGCACGTGAGAACCGGCGTGGGGGTTCGAGTCGCAACGACACCACCGACGATTCCAAGGGCCTCGGCCAGGGCGGATTGATCACATATCACCTTCATTTGCTGCATTCCCTTCTGCTTCGAGTCTTGATGTGGTGAGTGTACCACCAGAGTCCCGATTCCTCCCCTGAATCGGTTGCCGTCCCGAGGCTCTCATGGGATACTCGGGCTTCCCCGGGACCGAAGGACCCCAACAACGAAGCTTTCACGCTCCAAGGAGCACAGGAAACGCATCGCACGGGCTCAGAGGTCCGGTGTAGCGAGTAGGCGTCCAAATTCCACCGTCCATGCCCACATGAATAGAACGAGGAGTTCCGCATGTCCTTTGAAGCAGCAGTTCACGCCAAGGCGATCCGACTCGATTCCCTGGCGCTCGAGATGTGCAGTGCGGCTGGAAGTGGCCACCCGACGACGGCGATGAGTCTCGGGCAGATCGTCACCGTCCTCATGTATCACAGCATGCGATGGGTTCCGGAGGATCCGGGATACCCGACATCCGATCGACTGGTTCTTTCGGAAGGTCATGCGGTGCCTTCGATCTACGCAGCCTTCATCGATCTGGGCGCCACCGTCGGCGCCGCAGATGCTGCGCGACCCGCAACCATCAACGACGTCGAGGAATTCCGAAGCAGCGATTCGCCGCTCGATGGACATCCGAATCCAAGGGAAGGCTTCCATTTCTTCGACGCGGCGACCGGCTCCCTCGGCCAGGGACTCTCGGTGGCGGCCGGGCTGGCGCAGGCAGCACGCCTCGACGGTCTCGATCAACGCATCTACTGCATCATCGGCGATGGTGAATCACGGGAGGGCCAGATCACCGAAGCCCTCGACTACATCATGGACCACGGGCTGGACAATCTTCTTTCGATCTTCAACTGCAACGCCTACGGCCAGGCCGGATCCGTCAGTGATCAACAGACTCCCGAGAAGATCAAGGCGAGGCTCGAGGCCTCCGGGTTCCACGTCGTGGACATCGACGGACACGATCCGGCAGCCATCAAGGCGGCTTTCGACGAGTTCATCGAGGGAGGCAAGGGGCCGATGGCGGTCGTTGCCCGGACGACCAAGGGCTGGGGATCACCCTCGATGCAGGGCGACGGCTGGCACGGCAAGCCCGCAAGCGGGGACACCCTTGCGACCGTCCTCGAGGAACTGGAGGAAACCGGGGCCTCCCTGATCGGTTCGATGGACGGGGACGACATGATGATCTACCCACCGACCGTCGAGTCGAGGCCGGATCCGACCTGTCGCCCCGTGTCGAACTTTCCAGATGCGCTCCGCTCATTCGGCATGCAGGACGTGCTTGATTCAGGTCGCTTCGCGACCCGACGAGCCTACGGCGTCGCGCTCAGGGAACTTGGCCACGCGAACACGAACATCGTCACGCTCGATGCCGACGTCTGCAACTCGACTTTTGCGCAATGGTTCCGCGACGATGAAGCGATCTCGGATCGCTTCAACGAGTGCAAGATCGCCGAGCAGAACATGATCAGCGCCGGCCTGGGCTTCGCGGCCGCCGGCAAGATTCCATTCTGTTCCTCCTTCGCAAAGTTCCTGACCAGGGCCTACGACCAGATCGAGATGGCGATGAACTCCGGCGCGAACATCAAGCTCGTCGGTTCCCATTCCGGTATCTCGCTCGCTGCCGACGGCCCGAGCCAGATGTCGCTGCCAGACATTGCCTGGTTCCGAAGCCTCGGAAGCGTCAGGAATCACAACGGGGATCCGGGCTGCTGGACGCTCCAGCCTGCGGATGCCTACGCGGCGTACGCATTGACCCTGGCGATGGCCGAGCATGACGGCATGTGCTACATGCGTACGCATCGCCCGGACGTGGAGTTCCTCTACGACGAGAAGACCGATTTCACCCTCGGCGGCATGGAAGTCCTCACCCAGGGTCGTGACCTGCTCATCGCCAGCGCCGGCTACATGCTGCATGAATGCAACAAGTCCCTCGACGCGCTGGACAAGCTTGGAATCGACGCCTCGCTCGTCGATCTCTACTCGCTTCCATTCGATGACGAGGAGTTCCTGGACCTTGCCAACGACAACGGCGGCATGGTCCTGGTCGTCGAGGACAACTACGGCGGCGGCCTCTTCTCTGCCGTCGCGGAGGCCTGCGCCAGGTCGGGTGACGCCTTCACCGTAGAGCAGATGTGCGTGAGCCGAATTCCCAAGTCGGCCAAGGGAGAGCGGGAGATCCTTCAACAGTGCGGGCTCAGCCACGAATCGATCACGAAGCATGCCGCTTCGATTCTCGGCCTCGTAACAGCCTGATTCGCCGGCTCTTGCTGCAGACCCTGCTCTGATCAGGCCGATGAGGCACGGTGGCGATTCGTCCACATGGAGCCTGCCTAGCGTGCTGATTCGTCCAGTCATCCTTCTTCTCACCACCCTCGCCGTTGCCGGCTGCACCCAGCTGGGCATGGGGCCGTCGGATGTCCGCGCGCCGATCGGAACACTTCCCGAAACGGTTGACCACGAAGCCATCGGGGAAGTACTGCTCCAGGCCGACGAGCAGGCGTCCGCCGGGAACTACGACACGGCCCTGGCTCTCTTCCACGACGTGCTCGAAGACGATCCGACATCCGCCCCGGCCTACATCGGCATCGGCGGGGTCTACATCGAGCAGGGTTCGTACGCGGAGGCCGAGCCGGCATTCGCCCGTGCGGCGAAACTCGAACCACGCAACTTCTATGCGCAGTTCGGTCACGCCCTGTCGCTCCAGATGCTGAAGCGATTCGTCGAGGCGGTCCGGGTCTATCACCGTTCGTTGACCATCGACCCCGATTCCCCCAAGGCCAACCTGAATCTCGCAACCACCTACCTGCAGATGGACGAGCCGAATCATGCGATCGTCTTCGCCGAGAAGGCGGTGGAAGTCGATCCGGGCAACGGCCCCGCCTGGGTCAACCTGGGCGTCGCCTACGAGCGGGTCGATCGCTGGTCCGATGCGGCGGACGCCTATGTGGCAGCCTCCGAGCGGATGCAGCCGACTCCGGAGTTGATGATCAATCTCCTGAACATGCTTGTTCGACAGAAGCGGTACAGGGAGGTGATCAACGTCGCCGACACCATCCAGAAACTGCGGGATGACGGGGTCTCGATGGAACGCAAGGGCTGGGCGCATTTTCGTCTCGGCGAGTACGTCGAGGCCGAGGAAGCCTATCGGGCCGCCATCGAGATCGATGATGAACTGTGGCGAGCCTACAACGGCCTCGGCTGCAGCGCCCTCAACCGGTGGCTCCTGAGCGATCGGACCGACGAAGAGGCGAAGATGGAAGCCAGGGACGCATTCCGGGCATCACTCCAGCTGAACATGGACCAGGCGAAGGTCATCAGGCTGATGCTTGAGTACGGGATGCGACGATGAGGCCCGCCGGGCAGCACGGTCCGGTCATGCGATATCCTGTTGCACATGCCGGACACGTCATTACTTGAAACCTTTCCCACCCCGACCGACTCCCCGCTGCTCATCGAGCATGTCAACGAGGAGTTCACATCGGTCTGTCCAGTGACGGGTCACCCGGATTTCGGAACGGTCACGGTCCGATTCGAGCCGGGGGCTTCCTGCGTGGAACTCAAGAGCCTGAAACTCTATTTCCAGTCCTTCAGGAACGAGGGCATCTACTACGAAGCGGTGACCGACCGCATCCGCGACGATCTCGCCGGATGCATGGAGCCGCGATGGATCCAGGTCGTCACCAACTGGAGGGGCCGGGGCGGCATACGGAGTCGCATCGTGGCGACCCATGGCGAAGTGCCTTCCGCCTGGAGTCGCGGCTGACTCTTGACCGGCTCGAACCGAATCCTGCTTGCGACCTCGAATCCTCACAAGTTGATGGAAGTTCGTGAAGTACTCGAACCCCTCGGGTTCGAGGTCGTCGGGCTCGACTCGCTTCCCGATACATACCCGGAACCGATCGAGGACGAGGACACGTTCGAGGGCAATGCCCGACTCAAGGCCGTCGGGTATGCACGTTCGACGGGACTGCGATGCCTCGCTGATGATTCCGGCCTCGTGGTCGATGCCCTCGATGGCGCGCCGGGGGTCCACTCCGCCCGCTGGGCCGGAGTCGAAGGCGACCGTGCCGAGCGTGACGCCGCCAACAATGCGAAACTACTCGATGCCATCTCCGGTATTCCAGAATCCCGCCGGGCGGCACGTTTCATCTGCAGGATGTGCCTCGCAGACCCCGACGGTTCGATCCTCGCCGAAACGGGGGGTGCGTTCGAGGGAGTCATCACCGATGCGCCTACCGGAGTGAACGGATTCGGATACGACCCCCTGCTGTACCTTCCCGCTGATGGATGCACCAGCGCCGAATTGTCCGCCGGGGAGAAGAACTCCAGGTCGCACCGTGGGGAGGCGGCGCGGGCCATGGCCCGCGAACTCAGGCGTCTGCAGGGCGATGAATCGTGAGTAGAACGACTTCGGCAGGGCAGTTCATCCGCAATGGGAAGAGGTCGCCTGCTCCGACGGTGACGAAAAGGCGGGAGTCGCCCTTCTCATAGATCCCGGCATTCCTTCGGTGCGTCATGGCCAGGGCGAGATTCGCGTTCGGGCGATTCTTCCTTGCGATCTGCCCACCATGGGTATGCCCGGAGAGTGTCAGGGGGATGCCCAGTTCCGCGGCACGGTCGAAGGCCTTTGGATTGTGGGAGAGCAGCAGCTGGATATCCCCGGTCGCAGCCGCATCGACATGCCGACGGCAGGCGGATGAAGATCGCGCCCAGTCGATACCCCCGATCCGGATCGTCCGATCGCCGTCGCTCGCGGTCGTGGCTTCGTTCCTGAGCACGTGGATCCCTGCGTTTCCGGCCTGGGCCGCGACGGAAGCCGGATCATCGAGTTCGTCATGGTTGCCGAGAACGAGGTAGTTGCCCAAAGGCGGCTGCAGATCGGCTGCGGCCTCGAAGAATCCAGATAGATCCATGCAGTCCAGGTCAACGACATCACCAGTGTTGCAGATGAGATCGGGATTCATGTTTCCGATCGATCCGATGATGTCGATGGCATCATCCACGGTCATCAGGTCGCCGATGTGCAGGTCGCTGAGATGGGCGATCCTGAGTCCATCGAGGTCGCCGGGCCACCCTGGAATATCAAGCCGGATCTCCCTCAGTTCCACGCCATCGGCACGCCTTCGCTGCCGAAGGCGATCACCACTGATCCTGTTGAGGCCGCGCGTCAGGAAGAAATGCCTGATCCTGGCGCGGTGGTAGTGGCTGCTGCGTGGTGATTTTCGTGCCATGGAGCGTTCTCAGAATTCGATCGATGCGCCGACGAAAAGGCCCTGGAGGCTTGGAGCCGGCTTCCAGTCGCCCTTCTCGACGTTGAGTTCGAGAAGCCGATAGCCGAAAAGCACGGCGATGTTCTTCATGAAGTAGAAGCGCATGTCGGCTCGTGCATGGAACATGGTTCCCCCGTCGTGACCGAGGGCTGCTCCAAAGCCGCCTCCCGCGCGGAACTCGATCTTCCGGAGCCACGGTAATCGGTCCATCGTGTCCATGCGGAGGATCAACTGTCCGCCGCCGTAGATCGAGGTGAACTCCCCCTGTTCATCCGAGGCGGTGGTGTCGAAGGACAGTCGCTGCCTGATGTCGCTGTAGTTGATTCCAAGATGAGGCCCGACGGTGAGAAACATCGGAATGTGGGTGTTGGCTTCACCGATGAGATCGAGAGGGTTCCACTGGCCCTCGACGCCGATGCTCATGAAATCGAAGCTTGATCGAAACGCATCTCCTGCTGCAAAGGACGCATCGCCCCAGGTCCCGGCCGAACCGAATGTTCCGGACGAGGATGTTTCGAAGTCCATGCCCATGATTTCAACGCCCCAGTCATCGCGTCCGACGCGGAACTCTCCACGGAACACGGCTTCCCTGTCATTCATCGCCAACTGGTCGTCGAGCGACAGGTTTCCGGAGCGACCAAGTGCCGAGTCACCGCGAAGTCGTATCAGCCAGGCGCCGGTCGTGATGTTGAACCCGAGGGGAGCCTTCGCCTGGGCAACGACCTCCTCGGCCGTCGGCCCGTCCTGCGCAAGTATTCCGGGGGCGAGCAGCGCCATCAAAAGGACTGGTTCGAGCATCGATCAACTCCCCCTTGAACTGCATTCAGGGGTTCAGGCCCACCGAACCCGTCCCTGGCCTTTTTCTATGGTGCCGATGACCATTGCATCCTCGCCGTCCTTGGTCAGCTGCTTGACGATGGAATCGACGAATGCGGGGCGTACGGCCAGGACGTACCCGATGCCCATGTTGAATACGCGGTCCATCTCATCAGGTTCGACCTTCCCGTGTCGTGCGAGGAAATCGAAGATCGGGGGAGGCGTCCAGCTGTCTCTGTCGATGACGGCATCGACATCCTCGAGCAGGACCCGTGGGAGGTTTCCGGGCAATCCGCCTCCCGTGATGTGGGCCATCATCGAGATGATCTTCTTGACCTTGTAGTGCCGTACGAGGTGCGTGATCGACCGTGCATAGATCCTGGTGGGTTCCAGGAGCACTTCCCCGAGCGTTCGCGATTCTCCAGCACGGTTCTGGGCATCCTCGTGCACCTCGTTGAGGTCGAGTCCCGCCGCCTCGACGATTGCGCGGACGAGGGTGTAACCGTTGGAGTGAATCCCGCTGCTGGCGAGACCGATCAACACGTCACCGGGTTGCACCCGACTGGGGTCGATGGCGCGTTCCAGTTCGACGACGCCGACCGAGAACCCGACCAGGTCGAACTCCCCGGGCCCGTAGATGTCGGGCATCTCGGCGCATTCTCCTCCGATGAGTGCGCAATCCGCGTATTCACATCCAAGGGCGACTCCCTCGATGATCCTTGCGGTCGCTTCCGGATCCTGTTCGTGGAGGCCGATGTAGTCGAGAAAGAAGAGCGGCTCGGCGCCCTGGACGATCAGGTCATTCACATTCATGGCCACGCAGTCGAGGCCGACGGTGTTGATGATCCCGAGTTCCGTCGCGATCTTCAGTTTCGTGCCGACGCCATCGGTGCACGAGACCAGGACAGGCTCCCTGTAGTTCCGCTTGAAGAGCTTCTCGTTGAAGTCGAGTCGGAACATTCCCGCGAATGCACCGTGGGGGCCGAGCACCCGTGGACTGTGCGTCCTCGCAACGATGCTGCGAATGTGCTCGACAAGTTCATCACCCGCCTCGATGTTGACGCCTGACTGTTCGTAGGTCAGGCCGGAGTCTGGTTGTTCGACGGCCGTCATGATCAACCTAGTGTAGTCCATCCGGCCGGTCGAACCTCCCGTTGATTCCGTTCATGGCCAGGAAGCAGAATCACCGGTACAGTCAGGGAATGGGAACTCTGAAACGCGTGTTCAAGGTCGAATCGACGACTCAACTCGTGATCGTCTTCGTCGTCTTCGGGATCACGGGATCGCTCTCCGTGGTGATTTCAGACCCGCTGATCGCCTTCGCGGGCATCTCGACCGACACATTGAACCACCTGGTCTACTGGCCACTTCGCATCATCGGGATGCTGCTTGTCTACCAGGTGATCCTGGTCGCGGTCGGAGCCCTGTTCGGCCAGTTCGCCTACTTCTGGAGGATCGAGAAACGCATGCTGGGTCGCTTCGGCATACGCTTCGATCGCTCCAAAGACCATTCGGAGGGCTGAAGGCCCCGAGGGCTGCTGCTTCCAGGCCTCTTTCGACTACACTCTCCGCCCCCCCACGAGGAGCAACTTGCCCATGTCCATTCTTGTCGATGGTTCAACACGCGTCATCTGCCAGGGAATCACCGGTGCATCCGGTGCATTTCACACCAGGGGCTGCCTTGACTACGGTACCCAGCTCGTAGGTGGAGTCACTCCCGGAAAGGGTGGCCAGCAGGATGCCAACGGCCTTCCCGTATTCGACACGGTGGCCGATGCCGTCGAGGCGACGGGCGCAACCGCATCGATGAGCTTCGTGCCTCCTCGATTCGCGGCGGCCTCGATTCTCGAGGCGGCGGAGGCGGGGATCGAACTCGTGTGCGCCATTACCGAGGGCATCCCGGTTCAGGACATGATCCGCACGAAGGAGCAGATGGCCGATCATCCCGGCACTCGGCTCATAGGCCCCAACTGCCCCGGGATCATCACGCCCGGCCGCCACGTCGGTGGCGAAGGACCTGCCTCGATCTTCGAGGGTGGCTGCAAGATCGGGATCATGCCCGGGTACATCAACACGGCGAAGGAAGACGCTTCTTCCGGCAAGGCCGTCGGGATCATCAGCCGCAGCGGCACCCTGACCTACGAGGCCGTGTGGCAGACCAGTTCACTCGGTATCGGGCAGACCACCTGCATCGGCATCGGGGGGGATCCTGTCAAGGGACTCAACTTCATCGATCTGCTCTCGATGTTCAATGATGATCCAGAGACCGATGGTGTCGTCATGATCGGTGAAATCGGCGGCTCGGACGAGACGCTCGCCGGCGAATGGATCCGCGACAACATGAACAAGCCCGTGGCCGCATTCATCGCAGGTCGAACCGCGCCCCCCGGCAAGCGGATGGGACATGCCGGGGCGATCATCGGCGGGGCTGACGATACGGCGAGCGCCAAGATGGAGGCCCTTGAAGCCTGTGGTGTCCGGGTCAGCGAAAGTCCTGCCACCCTCGGTTCATGCATGGCCGAGGCGCTTGGACTCGATGTCCTCAGCGCCTGAGTGGGACTCTGCTATCTCCGGGCGGACGCCATCGTGAACCGGATGCTCTGCTCCGCTTCCTTGCCGGTCTTCTCATCACGAACACGAAGCGTGAGTCGATAGTCTCCTGCAGACAGTGCGGGGGGGAGTTCCACGACCTGGGTCGTGAAGTAGCTTCTTCGGCGTACGCGACTCCGGTCGGAAGCGGTCTGCCAGGCTTCTTCCCAGATCGGCAATCCATCCCGTTCGCTGTGGATGACCAGATACTGGCTCGTAATCGATTCCCAGAGGCTGCCATCCTCCAGCCTGCTCGATACGCCTTCCATCTCCGCGTAGATGATCACGGGCTGACCGGCATGCGCGATGAAGGTGTAGGTTTCCTCTCCGGTCCGGTTTCCCCATTCGTCGTAGTCGCCGAACCCAGCGACGCGTGTGCAGAGGGCGACACGTGGAATGCCAAGGTCCCGTGGACCGTCTTCGGTCGCCGGCTCCGAACCCGTCAATTCCTCGAAGAGTTTCCAGGAATCATCGGTGCCTTCGAGTTCACTCGCCGTGTTGGCAAGCCAGGCTTCCGTGGATCGGGGTCTGAACTCCTGGATCCCGGTCACCGGGGACGTCTCCGCCGTCGTGCTCGCCTCAGGGGCCTCTTCCACGATGCCCAATGGTGTGGTGGGTTCATCAACCGTGACGGCGCGCGGACCGCATCCGCAAGCCGTTGCACCGGCAAGAAACAGCACCATCAAGAACCGACCATCGCCCATGAATACATCCTGCATCGATGAAAGCCATCCTGGCCGTCGTCCCGGGGGGACCGATCATCTCATAGCGAGCGTATTCAGCGTATCGGCGATTCGAACGGTTATTCCTTCAAGAGTTCGCTCGTTCCGGCCGTATCCACTGCGAATACCGTGTTGCCGGCGAAGTGTCTCCCTCAGCAGGGAGGACCATTTCGCCGGTTCCCCGGCGCGGGCGACCTGGAGCAGGCGGTCCCGACTGGATCCGAAGAGCCTCTGCTTTCGAACGATGTCACCCGAGTCATGGCCGGCACGGAGCATCGCCGATGTGGCGTGGAGTTTCCGGAGGAGATCGACCAGCGACCAGAGAATCAACTCCGCCGGCTGCCTGGACACCTCGTGCAGTTCACGAAGCGTTCGAATCGCCCGTTCCGCCTTGCCGGACAGGACGGCATCCTGGATCGCCCAGGCCTGTTCCTCGCGGCTGATTCCCGTCATCTCGATCACGTGTTGCCTCGTGATGACACCATTTTCTCCGACGAGGGCCGCCAACTTGGCCAGCTCGGAATCCAGCCTGGCGAAGTCGAGCCCGATCCGCTTCAGGAGCAGTGCGGCGGCGTCATCCTCGATCGAGGCGACATGGGCCTTCTTCGTGCGTCCGGCACACCACTTCATCGCGAACGGGAGGTCCGTACGTTCATCAAGATCGATCTTGTGCATCAACCCGATCTCGGCGATCCGCTTGTCGATCTTTCCGGCCTTCCAGGTCTCGGCTCGAAGCAGGAGCGTGGCGGATTCGACCGGGGCTTCGAGGTATCGCTCGAGAAGTCTCCTCGTGGCGGTTCCTCCGGAGGATCCCTGAGAAGCGAGGAAACGGTCGGCGTGGTCGACGATGACGATCTTGTGTTCCTGGAGCAGACCATAGCTTCGAAGTTCATCGAGAACTTCCGCAGGTTGAACAGTGTCTCCATCGAACTCGAACCGCTCGACGGTTCCATGGGCCTCCTCGATCGTAGTGATGAAACGACGCGTGTATTCCTGCACGAGGAACGCATCCTTCCCGCGGAGGACGACGACACGCATGGAGGGGTCGAATCGTGGCGGTGCATACGGGCTTCGTCGGGCCATTCGGCCATGGTAGCTTCGCGGTGGACTCGCGTCAGACCCGGACCCCGTACCATTCGAGCATGCTGATGCTGCAGGTCATCGAGGGACCGGATCGAGGGCGGGTGTTCCCCCTCCCGGTGGACGAACCGCAACTGATAGGTCGATCCACCGAAGCGCTGCCTTCCAACGACACGTCGATCAGTCGTCGTCATGCGGAGCTGACACCCGACGAGGGCACGTGGCATGTACGCGATCTGGATTCCTCGAACGGCACCTATCTCAATGATGAGCGCATTTCCGGGCGCGTGTCCATCAGCACCGGAGACGAATTGCGGTGCGGTTCCTCGGTCTATCGCTTCATCGATGCTTCCAGGGACATCGGTGGTCCTGTCGGGTCGCTTGAGCAGGAACGTCTTGCGTCCGTCGGACAGACCGTTGCATCGATCAGCCATGCGATCAAGAACATTCTCCAGGGACTTCGAGGTGGGGCCAGCGCCATCGAGTTGGCGATCGATCGCGGAGACCTTGAGCTTGCACGGGAGGGATGGCCTATTCTCAGCCGAAACCTCGATCGTATCTACGACCTGACATTCAACATGCTCGCCTATGCGCGTACCCGGGGCCTGGAGCCGGAACATCAACTGCTCGCTCCCGTTCTGCAGGATGCGGCCGATCTTGTCCGCCCGCTGGCCAGGCGAAGGCGCATCTCGATCGACCTGGACATCGGGGCTGACATGCCCCCGATTCCATGCGACTCGAATGCTCTTCACCAGGCGATCCTCAACCTGCTGCTGAATGCCGTTGAAGCTGTTCCAGCCAAGGAGGGTCGGATCATCCTGTCAGCAGGGTGGAACCCCGATGACGACGAGGCCTGGATCGTCATCGAGGACAACGGGCCGGGAATCGAACCGGGGCGATACGAGGAAGTGTTCCGTCCATTCGCTTCCACCAAGGGGCAGCGTGGGACAGGACTGGGCCTGCCGGTGACCAGACAACTTGTCGAGGATCACCGTGGCAGGGTTGAGCTGGAGCCATCCGGCCCCGGCGGGGCGAAGTTTACGATCATCCTGCCTGGCAGCGGCCCCGAGGATCCAGGCGAGACCACCGGGCCGCGACCAGCCCCTCCTCCACCCGATTACGATGCCGAGTTCGATCGCTAGCATGCATTTCATCGTCCGGACCGGCTATCATGCCACCCCCACCGACGAGTGCCCACCGAAGGAACGACATACATGATGGAACGAACGGGACCCACCCTCGAAACGCCACTGATGCCCCCGATCCCCGGGATATCGGGAGGAGTCGATCCGATTGCCGCCGGTTCCTACCAGCGAACAAGGGAGATGACTCTCGACGAACTTCTCCTGGAGAACAGGGTGATCTTCGTCGCCGGGGAGATCAATCAAGCCAGCGCGCTTCGAGTCATGATGCAGATGCTCTATCTCGAGGACCAGAAGCGGGGCCAGTTGATCAACCTCTACATCAACAGCCCAGGTGGGTCCGTCGACGACACGCTTGCCCTGTACGACACGATGCGTTTCATCTCCTCGGATGTGGCCACCTACTGCATCGGCAGGGCCTATTCAGGCGCCGCCGTTCTTCTGGCTGCAGGGGCCGAGGGAAAGAGGCACATCCTTCCCCACGGCAAGGTGATGATCCATCAGCCCTATGGAGGGGTCTACGGACAGACCAGCGATGTGAAGATCCAGGCGGACCAGATCATCAAGGCGAAGGAAACCCTCAACCGGATTCTCGCCCAGCACACCGGCCAGTCCTATGAGACCGTGTCGGCCGATGGAGAACGCGACAAGTATTTCACCGCCGAAGAAGCGAAGGCCTACGGCCTCGTCGACGAAGTATTCGAGCATGCACCAGATACGAAGAAGGACGCGTCCTGACCCGAAGGTCGGCGCGAGCATCATTCATGTCAAGTCTGATTCCAATCGTCATTGAAAAGGAAGGCCGGGGAGAACGGGCCTACGACATCTTCTCCCGACTCCTGAAGGATCGGATCATCTTCTGTTCCGGACCAGTTCACGACGAGATGTCCAACCTCATCGTCGCCCAGATGCTGTTTCTTTCGAACGAGGATCCCGAAGCGGACATCAGCCTCTACGTGAACAGTCCCGGCGGAAGCGTTACCGCAGGCCTGGGGATCATCGACACCATCAACTTCATCCCCTGTGACGTGGCGACGTTCATCATCGGACAGGCCGCGTCGATGGGTTCGCTCATCTCGTGCTCGGGCGCGAAGGGAAAGCGATGCTGCCTGCCTCATTCGAAGAATCTCATGCACCAGCCTCTGCTCGGCGGCGTTCTTGAAGGACAGGCGACCGATCTCGAGATCGAGGCCAGGGAGATGCTTCGGCTTCGTGATCAGCTCTACGGGATCTACGCAAACCAGACCGGAAAGTCGACCGACACGATTGCAGCCGACTGCGAACGCAACAAGTGGCTCAGCGCGGAGGAGATGGCCGAGTACGGTCTGGTCGATCGGATCATCGAGAAGCTGCCGGGCAAAGACGACGCGTGAGTCGCGTCGTCCTGAGCATTCCTCGCCTGTGCTCGGTTTCCGTGCTTGGATTCGTCGTTCTCTTCCCCGCTTCCGGCTGTGACAGCAGGAGTCGAAAGGCCAGTGCTCGTCTTCGTGACGAAGTGCACCAGCTCAAGGAAGAGTTGAAGCTTTCGAAGCACGAGATCTCCGAACTCGAGGCGAAGCTCGCCGAAGCGACTGACAGGGTCGGTGGCAATGTTGACATGGCACTCAACATGCCTCGTGTCGCAGCCATCGAGCTTTCTCCATACAGCAGCCTTCGGTGGAAGATGAACTCGGGAGAGGAAGCCGCGCTTGATCTTCACGTGACGGCGGTGGATGGCAGGAGCCGTGCGATCCAGCTCACCGGCACTCTTGATGTCGTCGCGAGGTTCATGCCCGCAAACGGAGAGTCCATCGAACTTGGCAGAGTCTCGTTGTCGGAAGCCGGGGTTCGTGATGCCTGGAGGGCGGGGGTGCTCGGGGCCTCCTACCAGGTCGAGATGCCCATACGAAGGGATCTGCTGGTGGAGGATCAGGGCGGAATTCACGTTTCAGCTCGCTTCACAGATGCATTGACCGGGGTGGAGCACGATGCAACGGTCGAAGTCCGTGTTCCTGCTCGGCCCGGGGAGTAGAATCACGGCGATGCTTCGGATCACCCTGTTCCTGCTGCTGGTCGCTCTGGTTCTGCCAATGGCAGGGTGCTATCGACCGCTGTTTGAAGAGAACCTCCCTCGTCACCAGTACACGAGCTACGACGAAGCTCGCCATGGACCGCAGCCGACCGAGGATCCCGACGTCTTCGGAAACCCCACCCCGGCGCTCCAACGACGACTTGATCCCTGATCAGTCGCCGAAGTTTTCACAACCTGCGCTCATATCGGACCTTGCGAACATGTCCACGCTGTTTCTGTTCAAGGAAAGAGCCCCAGTCGCACGATAAGTAAGGTTCTGGAGCAACGAAGACACAACGGTGGCAACCTTCCCCTCGACATCCCGAGCGAAGCCAGCGATCGCTCGCCGGACCCAGGTGGTCTGGGCGAGTTTCATCGTGGCGATGAGCCTTTCCATTGGACTGCTGAGTCTTGACACCCGGTCCATGGCGACACGCGGATTCCCCCTGACGAATCTCCGGGATTTCGATGACGTCGCCGATACGGGTCATGACTCGCTCTTCGACCTGGCAACACCGCTCGACAGGAGCCGCTGGAGCGGAATCGTCATCCATCATCTCGGGGCCACCTTCGGTACCCCGGAGACGGTTCACAGGCAGCACCTGGGCTTTGGATACCAGGGGCTGGGCTATCACTTCCTGATCGGGAATGGAAACGGACTTGGTGACGGCGAGGTGCACGCTGGATATCGCTGGGATTACCAGCTTCCAGGAGCCCATGTCATCGGGCCCGAGGGGGTTCATCACAATGGGCATTCGATCGGTATCTGCCTTGTCGGAAATGGCGAGCGAAGGCCGTTCTCGGACCAGCAGATGGCCCAGTTGATCCGCCTTGTCCAGCGTCTTCAGCAGGAATTGGGCATTCCAGCGACTTCCATTCGCCTTCATGGCGACCTGGCCCCCGGGACGAACAGTCCGGGCCGGTACTTCGAGTCCTCGAGGCTTGCCGAGCAGTTGCTCGACATCACTCGTTGATCAGTACCCCCTCAGGGGATACCCTTAACGGCTTCATTTCACCCTCCCGTCTCTCCAGGTCGGCTTCCTGTCGATTCCAACCCGAGCCGGGAGCCTTCCTCACGGTTCCTGCGTACCCAGACCCATGTCTTCAGCACAGCAGATCGGCAACTACAGGATTCTCGCCAAGATCGGTGAGGGGGCGGAATCCCATCTGTACGCCGTGCAGGACATGAAGACCAAGCAGGTCTGGGCCCTGAAGCATGTCATTCGGGAGGAAGACAAGGACCTCCGCTTCATCGAGCAGGTCGAAAGCGAGTACGAGGCCGGATCGAAGTTCGATCATCCGGCACTTCGATCGGTGGTGAAGCTGATACGGCACAGGAAGATGTTCAAGATCCAGTCGGTATCGCTGATCATGGAACTCGTCGATGCTCTGACCCTCGACAACAGCCTTCCATCGAACTACGTGGATGCGGTGAAGCTCTTCAGGCAGGTCGCCGAGGGACTTCTTCACATGCATGGACGCGGGTATGTCCACGCCGACATCAAGCCGACCAACATCCTCGTGACCGAGGACAAGTCGGTGAAGATCATCGACCTCGGGCAGGCGTGTCTCATCGGCACCGTGAAGAAACGTATCCAGGGCACCCCCGGCTACATGGCCCCCGAGCAGGCACACCGGCAGGCGATCACTCCCAAGACCGATGTCTACAACTTCGGTGCCATGATGTACTGGGTACTTGTTCGAGAGGTGATCCCGACGGCGCTGCCGCCGAAGGGAGAAGGCGAATCGCTCTATTCGGGAGCGATCGCCGCCGAGGACATCAAGCCCCCGGTACCGCCTCACGAGAAGAATCCCCGGATCCATCCTCTCCTCTCGAGACAGATCATGGACTGCGTGCAGCTCGATCCTGAAGATCGCCCTGCATCGATGGAGGTCGTCGTGAATCGACTCGAACTCATCCAGGATGTCCTGGAGAATCCTTCCGAACCGGCCCCCGAGATCGTCGGTGACGAGGACACTCGCGAGTGA
>PBMX01000045.1 GCA_002722935.1 Phycisphaerae bacterium
CCGAAGCCGCCGAGGATGACGCTGATGAAGGAACGATTCATGCCGCGGCACATGATGAGACTGAGGATGGCACCACTGCTGCCCACGAGGGCGCCTGTGATGATCAAGAGGTCGTTGCCGAGCATGAAGCCCGCGGCGGCTGCAGCCCAACCGGAATAGGAGTTGAGCATTGACACGACGACCGGCATGTCGGCCCCGCCGATGGCCATCACCATGTGGATGCCGAGCAGGGACGTGAGGATGGTCACGATGATCAACGGTACGAGGCCGACCGCAGGATCATGGCTGAGCACGAACCAGACACCAAGGGCGATCGTGATGCCCAGCACAAGGAGGTTCAGGAGATGACGTGCCGGCAGGATCAGCGGGTTGCCCGACATGGAGCCATTGAGTTTCAGGCAGGCGATGATGGAGCCTGTGAAGGTGACGGCACCCACGCCGACACCGAGGAAGATCTCGATGGAATGCACCGTGGCTTCCGCAAGGGTCATTTCCGCGTGTGGATCCAGGTAACTGGCGAAGCCCACCAGGACAGCCGCTGCGCCGACGAAGGAATGCAGCAGGGCGACCAGTTGCGGCATCTGCGTCATCTGGACACGGGCCGCGAGGACCGCGCCGATGATCATGGCCGGAACCATGGCGAGTATCAGCCAGCCATAGAGGGAAACCCCGTCGCTGCATACGGCGGCGAGCAGGGCCAGGAGCATGCCGGCGATGCCCAGCGTGTTTCCTCGCCGGGCCGTTTCCTGCTTCGACAGTCCGCCAAGGCTCAGGATGAAGAGCACGGCGGCGACGAGGTAGGCGATGATGACCAGGGAATACTGCACGTGGGTATTACTTCCGGAACATGGCGAGCATGCGACGGGTCACGAGGAACCCGCCGCAGATATTGATGGTGGCGAAGAAGACGGCGATGACACCCAGGACGATGGCCGCGGCATTCGAATCGGCCGAAAGGTGCAGCATGCCACCGAGGATGATGATGCCGCTGATGGCGTTGGTCACGCTCATCAGGGGAGTATGAAGGGCCGGGGTGACATTCCAGACGACCTGCCAACCGACGAAGCAGGCCAGGATGAATACCGTGAAGTGGCCCAGGAACTCGGCTGGGGCCCAGAGCCCGATGGCGATGACCAGCAGGACGCCGAGGAGGATCGCGATGCCCTGCACGATCCTGGTTGGATCCTTCGGCGGCGCCGGGGATGCGGCGCTTTCGCTGGCTGGGGGCTCGGCTGCCGGTCGTTTCCCGACATCGACCGAGTAGGGGTCACCTTCCGGCTTGGTGGGTTCGGGTGGCGGCCAGCGTTTCTGCCCGTCCTCGAGAATCAGTGCTCCTCGAACGACTTCGTTGTCGTGATCGATGGAGAAGGAATCCGCGTCGCCGATCTCTTCGATGAACCTCAGGACCGCGTTGCTGTAGAGGCGGCTCGAGAGCGTCGCCATGCGGCTGGGCAGGTCGGTGAAGCCGATGATCTTCACTCCGTGGTGCTCGATCATCTTCCCAGGTTCGGTCAGGACGCAGTTGCCACCGAACTCGGCTGCAAGATCGACTATGACAGAGCCTTGCGTCATCGTCTCGATCATTCCGCCCGTGATGAGTTTCGGGGCGTCACGGCCCGGTATGACGGCGGTCGTAATGATGATGTCGACTTCGATGGCCTGCTGCGCGAAGAGGGCCATCTCGGCCTCTATGAAGGCATCGCTCATGACCTTGGCGTAGCCCCCGGCTCCCTCGCCGGATTCCTCGAAGTCGAGCACCAGGAACTCGCCACCAAGACTCTCGACCTGTTCCTTGACGGCCATGCGCGTGTCGAAGGCGCGGACGATGGCTCCAAGTCCCTTCGCGGCCGTGACCGCCGCAAGACCTGCGACCCCGCCACCGATGATGAGCACCTTGGCTGGATCGATTCGACCGGCCGCAGTCATCTGTCCACCCAGGAAGTGGGGGTAGGCGTAGGACGCCTCGATGACGGCCCGGTACCCGGCGATGTTCGCCATGGCGCTGAGGGCGTCCATTTTCTGTGCCCGGCTGATGCGTGGGATGCAGTCCATGGCCAGGACGGTCGCACTCCTGGCTGCAAGTTTCGCGAGGAGCTGGTCATTCGTGGCAGGCTGGATGAAACTGATCAGCCTTCCGCCATCCTTGAGCAGATCGGCTTCATGCCCGAGGGTGGGATGGTTCTGGGGTGGGCGAACCTTCAGGACCAGGTCGCTGGTGTCCCAGAGTTGCCGGGTGTCCTCGATGACGGTCGCCCCGACCTGGGCGTAGGAGCCGTTGGAGATCTTGGCCCCGAACCCGGCTCCTCCCTCGACCTGGACCTCGAACCCCGCCTTGATGAGCTGCTGCACCGTCGAGGGGACACCGGCCACCCGCTTCTCATCGGCGTGTATTTCACGGGGGATTCCGATTCTCATTCAGGCTCTCTCTTGAATCCTGGGATTCATCATGGAGGAGGTATCGAGTGTATCTGCTTCCCCTCGATCGGCTTCATGGCGTCTCGATGTACACAGATGCCCGGGACAAACCCCGCTGGCGAGAGGGCATCCTGACAAACCAGCTCGTCGGGGTCAACATCGCCAGATTGCCGGCCGAAACCACCTGTTCAGACCACGCCATGAACAGAATTTACCTGCATCCGAGTCCTCACTTGAAGCCGGATCTCCGGGGTTCGATTCTGCAGCCACGAGGCAAGAAAAAAAATGCAAACTGCCTTCAGGATTCCGGCAACAAATCTGGTTGAGAAATTACACTGCCGCCCATCACCACCACGCTTCACCAGGTACATCCACAATGAGAACCGTAGCCAAGTTGTTCGGCCGTTCACCGTTGGTCCCGCTTCAGGTCCACATGGAGAAGGTCGAGGAGTGCGTCAACGGAGTGGTCGAAATCCTCGAGGGATTGATGGTGGGAATGCCCCACGAGGAGATCTGCGAGCGGGCCAGGACCGTCTCGAAGCTCGAGCACAACGCCGACCTCGTCAAGAACGACATCCGAAACTCGCTGCCACGTGGTCTGTTCATGCAGGTCGATCGCGGCACCCTCATGAGCATGCTCTCCGACCAGGATTCAATCGCCGACAAGGCCGAGGACATCGGTGTCCTCCTGACCTTCAAGGCCCTGCCCCTGATCGATCCCATCAAGGAGCACTTCTCGGAGTTCGTCTCGAAGAACGTCGAGGCCTTCCGAATCGTACGCACCATCATCTCCGAACTCGATGAACTCGCCGAGATGGGCTTCGGAGGTGAAGAGGCCACCAAGGTCGAACAGATGGTCGACCAGGTTGCGCTCCATGAACACGAGGCGGACGTGATACAGCGGGACTTGTTGCAGGCTCTCTTCAACCACGAGGATGATCTGTCCAAGGGAGAGTTCCTTCTCTGGAGAAATCTCCTTCGCGACATCGGTGGCCTGAGCAACTACTCCGAGAAACTCGCGAACCGTGTCCGGATCATGCTCTCCATCAAGTAACACCCCCCCAGATATCTTCAACGAGAGTTTGAGAGATGGATCCCATCACTGCCAACATCATCGATCCAAGCATCGCCAACACCCTCATGTTCCTGGCCGTCATCTTCGGCTTCTACATGGCATGGAACATCGGGGCCAATGATGTCGCCAATGCCATGGCGACCAGCGTAGGCTCCGGTGCCCTGACCCTGCGACGAGCCGTCATCATCGCGGCCGTCCTCGAGTTCGCCGGTGCCTACTTCGCCGGAGCCAGCGTCTCCAACACCATCCGAAAGGGGATCGTCGACCCGGATGTCTTTGCAGGAGAGCCGACCCTCTTCGTCTGTGGCATGCTGGCCTCGTTGCTGGCAGCAGGCACATGGCTGTTCATCGCGTCCTACTTCGGCTGGCCGGTCTCGACGACGCATTCGATCGTCGGGGCCATTCTCGGCTTCGGTGCCGTGTACGCCGGGATTCAGGCGATCTACTGGGGCAAGGTCGGCACCATCGCCGCCAGTTGGGTGGTCTCGCCGGTGCTCAGCGGCACGATCAGCTACTTCATCTTCAACTTCATCATGCGGAAGATCTTCCACAACCCCAGGCCGGTGGAGGCTGCGCGCAGATTCACGCCCTACATCGTCTTCATCGTCTTCACGATTCTCTCGATGGTGCTCGTGATGAAGGGCCTGAAGCATCGTCTCAAGGGTGTGGATCTGGCTCTCTGGGAAGCCCTTCTCATCGCAGGTGGCATCGGCCTCATCGCCGCCATCATCTCGGTCTTCCTGGTCCGCCGAATCGACGTCGAGGACGCAGACGGAGAAGCCGAGGAGAACGATGCGAGGCAGCTGTATCTCAGCCGGGCCCTTCATCGTGCCAGGAAGCATCTTGGTCGAGCCAAGAGCATGTCGTCGGGCAACGTCGAGGACGAGGTTCAGCAGATGCTCAACAAGGTCGAGATGCTCTCGGCCTCGATGGAGCAGGAGTCCACCTCGCCCTCCAGCCCTCGCAGCTCGGTCTGGAAGGTCGAGCGCATCTTCATCTACCTCCAGGTCATCAGTGCAGGCTTCGTGGCCTTCGCCCATGGATCCAATGATGTCGCCAATGCGATCGGTCCCATGGCAGCCGCCTGGGAGACCATCAAGGAAGGCGTGGTCGGGACGAAGGCGCCCGTATCCGGGTGGTTCCTGGCACTTGGCGGTATCGCCATCGCCATCGGTCTGGCCACCTGGGGCTGGCGGGTCATGAAGACCGTGGGCAAGAAGATCACCGAGTTGACACCAACGCGTGGCTTCAGTGCCGAGTTCGGTGCTGCAACGACCATCGTCCTCGCGTCCTGGCTGGCCCTGCCGATTTCGACGACCCATACCCTCGTCGGCGCCGTGCTTGGCGTCGGCCTGGCACGAGGCATCGGGGCCCTGAACCTGCGAACCGTCCGCGACGTGGCGGTCAGCTGGATCGTGACGATTCCCGCAGGAGCAGGCCTGGCGATTCTCTTCTACTACGTGCTCGCCGGCATCTTCACCTGATCCAGTTCCTCGGCGGTCGATTCAAGGACGCCTCGGACCCGTGGGAAAAGCAGCGCCGCCTCGATGAACATCCAGTCTTCCAGCAGGATGGTCGCTGCGCCGATCGCCACCAGTTCCCATCGCCCATCACTGATCCAACTCGCATCCCGCCCCGTTCCGGTGAACACCTGGTCGATCATGGCCCACATCGGGATGACAAGCATGAAGAGCATCGGCAGCAGGAGGAACCAGATGGGCTTGCGTCGTCGCCACAGCCAGCAGGCGATTACGAGGAAGGCCAACCCGGCCAGCAGCTGGTTGGTGGCTCCAAAGAGCGGCCAGAGAATCATGCCTCCCGTCCCCATGCTCGTCCAGGACCATTCGCCCGAGGCCGGGATCGCGGCCAGGGCGGCCGCCATCAAGACCGAGAGGCCGGCGGCGGCATGGGGGTTCCGAAGGAATCGAAGTGGCCTGAACACCGAGCCGCTGGTCGAAGCCAGTTCCTGAACGACGTAGCGCTGCAGTCGACAGGCGGTATCGAGAGTCGTGCCTGCAAATGAGGCGACGAAGACGCCCATCAGGGCTACGGCGATGCCGGCAGGGATGCCCAGGGACGCGATGAAGTTGGCCGACCCGTCGACGAAGGCCCCGACCTTCGGGGCCAGGCCCTGGTCCATGGCATCCCATGAGCCATAGCGATGCGCCCAGGCGGCGTCTCCGACAAGGGTCGTTCCATCTGCGCCCATGATGCCCAGCCCAAGCCCGGCGGTGCAGGCCAGGATGACCAGGACGGCCAGAAAGCCCTCCGTCAGCATGCTGCCGTAACTCACGAAGCGGGCGTCGCCTTCACTGGCCAGTTGCTTTCTGGTCGTGCCGCTGGAGACCAGGCAGTGGAAGCCGCTGATGGCGCCGCAGGCGATCGTGATGAACAGGAAAGGAACCATGAGGGGTGCGCCGGCGGGGTCCCAGTGGAACATGGGCGCCACGATGTTCAGGGCTGGTCGAGTTGCTTCATCGCCGACCGGCGCGCCACCTGCCAATGCCGCCCAGCAGAGCCCGATCACGATCAGCCCGAGGGAGCCGATCAACTGCAGGGCATTGATGTAGTCCCGTGGCTGCAGGAGCACCCACACCGGCAGTACGGAGGCGACATAGGCGTAGACCAGGAGCAGGGCGACCCAGGCGATGTTGGGAAGGGCGGCGAGGGATGCGTTGAAACTCCCGAGCAGGCCGACGTCTCCGTAGATGATGCTCAGGAGCATCAGGAGCAGCGCGATCAATGACGGCAGCAGGAGGGAGGCTCCACGCCGCTGCAGCCAGAGACCGATGGTGACGGCCAGAGGAATCTGCACGAGGCAGGGGAAGATCGCCGCCGGGAACATCCTGAAGACCGCGGCGATGACGAGCCCGAAGATGGCGAGCACGATCGTGAGCCCGATGAAGAGCACGATCATGAAGAGCAGGCGCACCCGTCGGTTGAGCAGCCGCCCCGCAACGTCGCCGATCGTCTGCCCGTTGTTTCGAAGACTGACCAGGAGGCTTCCGAAGTCATGGACGGCGCCGATGAAGATCGAGCCGAAGACGACCCAGAGGAGGGCGGGCAGCCAGCCCCAGAGGACGCCGATGGCCGGACCGACGATCGGGCCGGTTCCCGCGATCGACGTGAAGTGGTGACCGAAGACGATGCCACGCCGCGTCGGCACGTAGTCGACATCATCCTTGAGGCGCTCCGATGGACAGGCCCGTCCTGCGGCGAGGTTGAAGATGCGATTGCCCAGCCATCGCCCGTAGGTGTGGTAGGCGATGATGAACCCGAGTCCGGAGAGGATGGCGATCAGGAGTGTGTTCATGCGCGCTCAGCGAGCAACATACCCCGAGTCGAGTTGAGTGCAAAAAAGTGGAAACCCCGAACCGTTGCCAGTCCGGGGTTTCCGGTTGCCGAGAGTTTTTGGGTTGGATTGCTCCTTCCCAAGTTCCCCTCCGGCTGTCTTCATTCTTTCATGCTTTCGCATGTCCAAATGTCGACAGGGGCATCCTATGGAGTCCTGCCTTGAAGGCAAGGCCGGTTCAAATTGTGGACAGCTTGGTGGAAAGGCCGTGGACAAGCAGTGCATGAATGTCCGGAAGAGCGGCTTGGAAGGCTCTTGGCGGTGTTTTTGGCCATGAGTCATCCATGGGTACAACTGAACATGCCCATCCTGTTTGGCGTAGAATCCCCGATCTGGCCCATCCGGGCCTGCGGACCCCTCCAAGGGGTTCACCCGTGGCTCTAATGCCACTCTTCACAGATAGATAAGGACAAACCGAAATGCATTCAGCCGTTTCTACGACCTCCCTCATCGCCCTGATGGGCATGTCTTCTCTTGCTCTTGGCAACCAGGTGAAGGCACCCGATGCAACGCCCCTGATTCCCCGTGAAACCCTGTTCGGGAATCCAGAGCGTGCCGGTCTCCAGATCAGCCCCGATGGATCGACCATCAGTTACCTGGCCCCACACGAGGATGTGCTGAATGTCTGGATCCAGCCTACCGCCGGTGGTGAAGCCAGCGTCATCACCAGCTCGACCGATCGTCCCATCATGGGATATGCCTGGGCCATCAACGGTGAACAGATTCTCTACACCCTCGACAAGGATGGTGATGAGAACACGCATGTCTACGCCGTCGACCTGGAGACGAAGGAGACGACCGACCTGACGCCGTTCGATGGCGTCAAGGCCGGAATGGCCGGGCAGCACAGGGATCGTCCCGACGAGATTCTCGTCCAGATGAACCAGCGTGATCCCAGGAACATGGACATGTACAAGGTCAACACCAGGACCGGCGAGTCCGAGTTGATCTTCGCCAACGACGATGGTTACGTCGGCATGATTCCGGATGACGACTGGACCGTTCGAGGCCGTGCCAAGATGACGGAGGACGGTGGAACGCTCTTTGAACTTCGAAACTCGGCCGATGGCGAGTGGTACGAGTTCATGAAGGTGTCGATGCAGGATGCGATGAACACCATGCCCATGGGCTTCTCCAAGGACGGCACCATCATCTACGGGAAGGATGCCACCGGCCGGGACACATCGGCCCTCGTGTCGATGCCGGCCCGGAAGGGTGGGGCCGAGCAGGCCACGGTCATCTTCGAAAGCGACAAGGCCGACGTGGGCGGCGTCTACTCGGACAAGGACACCCACGAGCCTCGAGCCGTATCCGTCAACTACCTCAGGAACGAATGGCATGTCCTCGATCCTGAACTGCAGGTTCACATCGATGCGATCAAGGCGCTTGATGAAGGTGATCCGAACATCACCGACTCGACGCTTGACGAGTCCATGATGGTGGTCGCCTTCGAGCGTGACAACGGTCCGGTCAACTACTGGCTCTATGACACGGACTCGAGGACGGGCAGGTACCTCTTCTCGAACCGACCTGATCTCGAGAAGTATGAACTGGTGACGACGCGACCGGTGGAGATCACCGCCCGCGACGGCCTGGTGCTCCCAAGCTACGTCACGACTCCCAGGGGCGAGGGCCCCTGGCCGACGGTCGTGCTCGTCCATGGCGGCCCCTGGGCTCGAGACAGCTGGGGCTACAACCCCATTCACCAGTGGCTTGCCAATCGTGGCTACGCCGTCATTTCACCCAACTTCCGCGGGTCCACGGGCTTCGGCAAGAACTTCCTCAATGCGGGGAATCGCCAGTGGTACCACGCCATGCAGGATGATGTGAATGATGCAGCAGCCTGGGCCGTGGCCGAAGGCATCGCCGACAAGGATCGATTGGCCATCATGGGTGGCAGTTACGGCGGCTACGCAACCCTGGCCGGCATGACGCGTGATCCCGAGTTGTGGGCCTGCGGGGTGGACATCGTCGGTCCTTCCCACATCGGTACCCTGCTCTCGACCATCCCGATGTACTGGGAGCCGGTGAAGATCATGTTCACCGAGCGTGTCGGTGGAGTGGATGAAACCGAGTGGCTCGACAGCATCTCCCCGTTGACCCACGTGGACAACATCAGCAAGCCGCTGCTCATCGGGCAGGGCGCCAACGACCCCCGGGTCAAGCTCGCTGAAAGCGACCAGATCGTCGCTGCCATGAACGAGCGTTCCATCCCGGTGACCTATGTCGTCTTCCCGGACGAGGGCCACGGATTCGCCAAGCCGGAGAATCGGCTGGCCTTCATGGCCGTCACCGAGCAGTTCCTCTCCGAGCATCTTGGCGGACGAGCCGAGGCGGTCGGGGTTGATGTCCAGGATTCGACCGCCCAGGTCCGTGACCTCGGGAACCTCCAGGTCGAGGGCGTGGCCCTCTGGGACGCCTCGGAAGCACCTGCGGATGTCCCGGAAGCGGCGCCAGCAGGGACCGTCACCTTCGCGGACTTGACGCCTGAACAGCAGGCCCAGGTACAGCAGTTCCTCGATCGCGTGGATACGATCCCCCTTGATCAACTCGGGATGATGAAATCCCTGCTCGAGGCGCAGCGGTCGAATGTCCCCCCGGCCGAACTGCCCATATTCGAGTTCATGCTCCAGACGATCAACGAGAAGATCGCCGAGGAGAGCTGAATTTCGAGCCCATAGTCATGATCACCGCCCACCCCTTGGGGTGGGCGGTGTCGCATTCAAGATGCCTCAAACGGGGTACACTCACACCCAATGCAATACGGGTTCGTCATCGACCACGACAACTGCATAGGCTGCCATGCCTGTACCGTCGCCTGCAAGTCGGAGAACGACGTGCCCGTGGGCAACTTCCGGACCTCGGTGAAGTACGTCGAGGAGGGGGCCTTCCCGGCCATCAAAAGGCATTTTCTCGTGCAGCGGTGCAACCACTGTACGGATGCCCCATGCGTGACGATCTGCCCCGTCAATGCCCTTGAGAAACGCGAGGATGGCATCGTCGACATCGATCGGGATGCCTGCATCGGCTGCCGTGCCTGCATGCAGGCCTGCCCCTATGACGCGATCTACCTCAACGAGGACATGGGCGCGGTGGAGAAATGCCACTTCTGCGCCCATCGCGTCGAGCAGAACCTCGAGCCTGCCTGCGCCGTCGTCTGCCCGACGAATGCCATCATCGCCGGGGATTTCCATGACCCCGAGTCCAAGGTCTCCCTGCTGGTTCGTGGCAACCCGACCAAGGTTCGCCGGCCGGAACAGGGGACCAGTCCGAACGTGCATTACAAGGGAGCGGCCGACATCACGCTGCAGCCGGGGCGTGCCTCGAGGCCCGATACGTACCTCTTCAGCCAGCGACCTCCAGCCAAGCCTGAGCCCTGGCCAAGCCAGTTGCCGACCGTGAAGGATGCGCGCGTCGTTCTGGACGTGGGCCACAAGGTCGAGTGGGGCTGGCCCGTCGCACTCTACCTCTTGACGAAATCGATCGCCGCCGGCGTCGCCGTGCTGGCGCCCTTTGCAACGGCCCTTGGCATATCCGGCTGGAGATCGAGCATCTTCCCGGAGCTCACGGCCCTGGTCTTCACGTTGATCACCCTCGTCCTGCTCGTGGAGGACCTGGCACGACCATCAAGGTTCTACAGGCTGCTCACCAGGCCCAACTGGAACAGCTGGCTCGTGAAGGGTGGAGTGATTCTCGGAGCCTTCACCGCCCTGACGTCGATCATTCTCCTGCTTCGAGTCGCAGGTGCCCATGGTGTGGCCGACATCCTGCGCTGGCCCAATGCCATCCTGGCACTGTTCGTGGCCGGGTACACGGCATTCCTCTTCGCACAGTGCAAGGGACGGGATCTCTGGGAAAGTCGGCTCCTGCTGCCGCACCTGCTTGTCCAGGCGATTCTCTGCGGCAGCGCCGTACTCCTCGTGGTATCCCCGGTCGAAGCGACCGTCCTGACGTGGATTCTTCTTGGATCCATCGTCGCGCATGCATGCTTCTGCCTCCTCGAGCGGCATGGTCACCACGCTACGGCCAACGCCCAGCAGGCGGCGGCCTTCCTTGGAACCGTCCGCCTCTGGGACATACCGGCCCTGTGGGCCGGATACATCGTTCTTGCGCTGGGCGCCGTCTCGGCGATCAGCGGAATCCCATTTTCCTGTGCCATAGCCGTCCTCATCGGGCTCTACTGCTATGAACACGCCTATGTCCGTGCCGGCCAGTTGCCGCCACTGTCCTGAGAAACACCGTCATGTCGAAATCCGGCACACCACTTCCCGTCATAGAACTCGAGACCTACCCACCGGTCGAGACCTGGGATGATGTGACGGACCTGGATCCGGCGGCCTGGCCACGACAGGTCGAACGTCATTCCATGCTCGTGCCGACGACCTGCTTCAACTGCGAGGCAGGCTGCGGATTGATGGCCTGGATCGATCCAGAGACACAGAAGATCCGCAAACTCGAGGGCAACCCGCATCACCCCGGCTCTCGGGGCCGCAACTGCGCGAAGGGGCCGGCCACGCTCAACCAGGTGGAAGACCCGGAACGGATCCTGTATCCACTGAAGCGCGTGGGGGAGCGTGGCTCAGGCCAGTTCGAACGTGTGACCTGGGACGAGGTCCTCGATGACCTGGCCGGCCGGATGCGCACGGCATTGCTCGAGGAGCGCCATGACGAGATCATGTACCACGTCGGGCGACCCGGGGCCGACGGGTACATGGACCGGGTTCTTCGCTCCTGGGGAGTCGATGCACACAACTCGCATACGAACGTCTGCTCGGCCTCGGCACGCGTGGGCTACGCGTTGTGGTCTGGCGCGGATCGTCCGTCCCCGGATCATGCCAATGCCAAGTTCATCCTGATGCTTTCGGCCCACCTTGAAACGGGCCACTACTTCAATCCGCATGCGCAGCGCATCGTCGAGGGCATGAATGCGGGGGCGAAGATGTGCGTCATCGATGTCAGGCTCTCAAACACCGCCTCCAGGGCCGACTGGTGGCTGGCGCCACGCCCTGGGACCGAGCCGCTGCTCCTGCTGGCCATGGCCCATGTCCTGCTCGAGGAGGAACTCTACGACCGGGACTTCCTCGAGCGCTGGGTCAACTGGAAGGACACGTTGGCATTCCTCGACCCCGAGGCGAAGCCCGACTTCGATGTCTTCATCGAGGCATTGAAGAAACACTACGCCTTCGCCACACCCGAAGCGGCTGCAGAAGAATGCGATGTCGACGCCGACATGATCCGCGAGGTCGCCCGTGCGATCGGGGAAGCGGGTCCGGCGTTCGCGACGCATGTCTGGCGCAGCGCCGCCTCCGGGAATCTCGGTGGCTGGCAGGTCTCGCGATGCCTTCAGTTCCTCGTGGTGCTCATGGGTGCCGTCGGCACGGAGGGTGGAACGAACCCCAACTCCCACAACAAGTTCGTGGCACGGCCCTTCGACAATCCGCCTCCGCAGAAGCGTTGGAATGAACTGCTCTACCCGCCCGAGTTCCCGCTGGCCTACCACGAGATGTCCTTTCTCCTGCCCCACATGATGGAAGAGGGGCGTGGCAGGATCGATACCTACTTCACGCGGGTCTACAACCCGGTCTGGACGAATCCCGACGGCCTGATGTGGGAACAACTGCTCAGGGATGAATCCCGCATCGGTGTCCATGCGGCCTTGACGCCCACCTGGAGCGAGACGGCCCAGTACGCCGACTACGTCCTTCCCATGGGAGTGGGGGCTGAACGCCACGACCTGCTCAGCCAGGAGACGCATGCCGCCAAGTGGATCAGTTTCCGCCAGCCGGTACTTCGAGTCGCAAGGGAGCGGATGGGAGACCCAGTCGAGTTCACCTGGCAGGCCAACCCCGGGGAGGTGTGGGAGGAGGACGAGTTCTGGATCGAGCTTTCATGGCGCATCGACCCGGATGGTTCGCTTGGGATACGCAAGCACTACGAATCTCCCTATCGCCCAGGTGAGAAGATCACGATCGACGAGTAATACCAGTGGATCTTCGAGCATGCCGTTCCCGGGCTCCCGGAGGCTGCCGAGGCCGAGGGACTCACGCCGCTGGCCTACATGCGGCGATACGGGGCATTTCTCGTGGAGGATGAGGCCTACCGCAGTCACGAGGCCGATCTGACCGACTCGGACGGCACGAGGGTTGATGAAGAGGGAACCGTGCTGCGGGACGGCGTGGCCGTCGGCTTGGAGGTCGAAGGTCGTGCCGTGGTCGGATTCCCGACCCCGAGCCGTCGCCTGGAACTCCACAGTCAGACCATGCATGACTGGAAGTGGGCCGAGCAGACGATGCCCGGCTACATCAAGAGCCACGTGCATGCCGACGAGATGGATGCCGCCAAGGGCCAGATGGTCCTCGTTCCCACGTTCAGGTTGCCGACGCTCATCCATACCCGGTCGGCGAATGCGAAGTGGCTCTATGAACTTTCAAATACGAACCCTGTCTGGATTCACCCGTCCGATGCCGATCGCCTGGGCATAGCGCCCGACAGCCTTGTACGACTGGAGACGTCCATCGGTCATTTCGTCAACCGCGCCTGGGTGACCGAGGCCATCCGGCCGGGGGTGGTTGCATGCTCCCATCATCTGGGACGATGGCGCCTCTTCGATGATGTCGGAACGGATCGCTGGGCAAGCGCACGGGTCGTCCGGGAAACGACCCCGGGCGGCGCCGTTCGGTTCAGGCGCGTGGAGCACATCAAGGCATTCGACAGCAGCGATCCGGACAGCCGGCGAGTCTGGTGGACGGATGGAGGCGTGCACCAGAACCTCGTCTTCCCGGTGCAACCCGACCCGGTGTCCGGGATGCACTGCTGGCACCAGGTTGTCAGGGTCGGTCCAGCCTCGGCGGATGACCGTTACGGGGACGTGGTCGTCGACACGCGTCGCTCGATGGAGGTCTACAAACGGTGGATGGAGCAGACGCGACCGGCACCGGGGCCAGGCGGACTCCGGCGTCCACGCTGGTTCGCCCGCGCGGTGAAGCCTGCGCCCGAGACCTACATCATGGAGGAACCGGTTGATGGAGGGGGTTGAGTCATTGGCACTGGCCATCGAATCGACGGAGGGCCTGCTGCTCCGTTTCCTCGAGGATGTTCCGGATGACGTGCGAGTGACCCAGGCTGCCGGTCTGCCCAACCACTTCATCTGGACGCTCGGCCACTGTGCAATGACGATGCACAAACTTGCTTCGAAGATCGATGGCGTGTCCTTGCCTGCGGACGATTTCAGCGATGGAGCCGGGCGTGATCCTGAACGTTTCGATGCCCAGGCCGTCTGCAAGGGGTCCACGCCTGAAACGGATGCAGGCCACTATCCGAGCATGGAACGTGGGCGAGCGATCTATTCCAATGCATGCCGCAGGCTCGCGTCCACGGTACGAGGGATCGATCCCGGTGAGTTGAACTCGACGCGCGACTGGAACGGAACATCGATCCCCGTGATCGACCTGGTGCTTCGGGTCTGCTTCCACAATGGAGTGCATGCAGGGCAGGTGCTCGATCTGCGGCGTGCCTTGGGCATGCCACGCATCATCGGCTAGGCCTCTCGTCGGTCCCATGGGCCGGTGATTGCCAGCGTGAGGCCCGGATTCTGGATGTTGACGAAGAGCGTCGTTCCGTCCGGGGAGAAGGTGGCTCCGGCGAACTCCGATTGATTCATCATGTTGAGGCCGAACTTGTAGATGTCGCCACCGGGGGTGACACCAAGCAGGTACTGTTCCTCCAGTCCGTCCTCGCAGACGATGAGGTCGCCCCATGGCGCAATGGTGAGATTGTCGGCATGCTCGATGATGGATGCGTCATTGGGTTCGATGAACAGGTGGAGTGATCCTCCGGCTTCATCCGATTTTGGGACGTCGTACCGCCAGATCTGTCCACGGCGTGCAGTGCCTCCGGTCGTGCAGGCGAAGTAGACGCTTCCATTGCCGTACCACATGCCTTCTCCACGTGCGAAGCGGGCGGCCCCCTTGTCGTAGGCCTGGTAGCGCAAGGAGTCATCAGGTGATTCGATGTCTTCCACGTCGATCCATGTCGCCTGGAAGGAATCACCGGGCCTCGTGACGGGGGCTTCGTTCCAGTTTCGAAGATCCGCGCGGGGCGTGCCGGATACGGCCAGTGCCTGCAGGGGACCTCCACTGTGAAGATCCCTTGGATCCGATGGCAGGTATCGGAACAGAACCCCGTCGTTTCGGTCTTCCGTCATGTAGACGATTCCGCTGTCGGGATCGACGGCGACGGCTTCATGGTTGAAGCGCCCCATCGGCTTGATCGGTCGTGGGTCGATCAGTTCCGGAGTGACGGTCGCAGGTACTTCGAAGCACCAGCCATGGAGTCTGGTTCTTCCAAGCTCATCATCCGGGCCCATGACGGATTCCTCGCAACTGATCCATGTGTTCCTCGGCGTGATGCCACCGGCGCAGTTGTGCTCGGTGCCCACGAGGCTCATGGCATGCGTCTTGAGTTCCCCCCGACCGTTGCCCGACTTCGTGTCGTAGACCAGTGTGGTGCATCCTCCCCGGGAAGGTCCGGCGAATGGGCCTTCCGTCGTCCCGGGGTCGAAGATCCTGGCGGGATCCAATCCAGCCGGCAGACCGGTCTCGGTGGTGACGGCGTCGAAGGGTCCGACCGTTGCATGCCCCGGGGAGATCTCGTGGTTGCGAACGAGGATGGTCAGTCCATCCGGTCCGGGCATGGCGCCCATCCCGTCATGCTTGCCCGGGACGAGGAGCCCGTCATCCATCGTTTCACCGGCGCGGGAGATCACCTGCGAGGTGAATCCCTCCGGCAGCGCGATGAGCCCATCGGGATCGGGGCGCAGTGGTCCATAGCCTGCGGCCGTTCGCTGCAGCAGCGGGGGACTGGTTTGTTCGACTGCCAGGACGCGTTGCAGCCCTGCAAAGCCTGCGGAACAGGCTGCGGCTCGTTGGAGGAAGTGGCGACGACTGGGCTGCATGGAATCCCCTGATGACTGCACTAGAGTGTGCTTTCAACCATACGCTGGATCGGCCCGAAACGGCCTGTCGGAACACGGATTTCATCGAGACACCCATGTCCAGGATCGCTCTCATCGCCAACCCGATCTCAGGTTCAGGGTCTTCCAGGGCCAGAGCCGAAGCACTGCAACAGGAGCTGGAGCACGTTGGCCACGAGGTCGTTCTCACCTGGACACGCCTCGAGCCGTGCGCCCAGTGGCTGGATCCGGTCCTGCAGGATGTCGACGTTGCCGTAGTCGCCGGGGGGGACGGCACGGTCCGACTCGTCGCCGAATCAGCGATCGAGACCAGGACCCCCATCTACCAGGTACCCACGGGAACGGAGAATCTCTTCGCCCGCGCCCTGGGGCATTCCGGTGAAGCAGGTGATGTCATCCGAGCGATCGAGGCCGCCGATGTATGCCTGCTCGATGTGGCCGATGCGAATGGAACGACCAGCATCCTCATGACCAGTTGCGGCTTCGACGCCGCCGTAGTCCAAGACCTCGCGTCTCGTCGTACTGGTCCGATTTCCCACTGGACCTACCTTCCATCCATGCTCCGGCAGTTGTGGTCCTGGAAACCGGTTCCTGTCGGGATCATGGTCGATGGTGAAGGGGTCGGATCCGATCAACCGGGCCTGTGCTTCGTCTGCAACTGCCGGGAGTACGGTGGTGGGTTCAATCCCGCTCCGGATGCGCGGATGGACGACGGGCTCCTGGATATCGTCTTTCTTCCGACGCGGAGTCGACTCGGACTGTTGCGCTGGATGTGGAAAGCCAGGCGGGGTACGCATCTCGCCAGCACGAGGGCGTTGCATGCACGTGGTCGACGAATCGTGCTTGAACCGGCATCACCGGTTCCATGGCAGGTTGACGGGGACTGTCCCGCCGAATCGGCGACACCCCTGACACAGCGCGTGACGATCGAGGTCCGATCCGGCGTCCTGCCGGTCCTGCGTCCTGCCGGGGATGCTTCGAGAAACTAGTCGCCCTGTTCGCTGGTTGCCTGGTTCATGTCGGCGAGCACGCGGTACTGCTCGGCTTCGATCGGTCGACCCCAGTCTTCGTACATGGATGCCATCATCCCCGCGCAGGCAAGTGACTGCGGTGAAGTCGCCCCGCGTCGCTCGCAGAGGACCTTGTACGAGTTCTCGAAAAGGGGCTGGGCTTCTTCGAATCGATCGAGCCCGGCAAGGGCATGGCCTTGGAGGGCCTCGTTCCATGCGATGGTCCATTCCTGCCCATGGGTGATCCGATCCGCATGGATGGTCCTGAGTTGCTCAAGGGCGGCCTCATGATGTCCGTATTCGATATCCAGTTGAGCCTGCAACTCATCGCTGTCAGCAATATGTGGGTGACCTTCCTTGAGAATCTCCATGCGGATCGTCCTGGCGGCATCTGCGGCATCCTGAGCACCACCGGAATCCCCGAGAGCCAGAAGCGTCCTCGCGAGGGCATGTCGACTCTGGGCAAGTTGGAGTCGATTCACCGAGGCCTCGTCTTCCTGGACCAGTTGTTCAGCCTGCAGCCGACGCAATCCGTCCTCCTTCGTCACCAGGGCCTCCTCGAACATGGTGCGTGCCTGCTCGAGATCTCCAAGCCGCATGTGGCACATGCCGATGTTGTGCTGGATCCGTCCACGCCGCCAATCCACGTCATCAGGTGACTGTTCCGCGAGCAGGGCATCGGCTTCCCTGTAGAAGTCGATCGCTTCTGAAGGGCGTTCGGTGGCAAGCAGGACCCCCAGGCTGTTGATCACGCTGCTGAGTTCGCCGGTGATGACCAGTTGCTGTTTGTCGGAGGAAGCGGTCTCCATCGTCTCGAGCATCGACTTGGCTCGGCGCAGCTTCCGCTCCGCTTCACCGGTCGATCGAGTGCGGCGATAGGTCGATCCCAGGTAATGCAGGGACTGGGCCGTGTCGATGTGCGGTTCCCGGTGCAGGTCCTCGCGGATCTCCAAAGCCTGGGTGAAGAACAGTTCCGCATCGTCGTACTTGGCACGCTTGTAGGCGAGACGA
>PBMX01000046.1 GCA_002722935.1 Phycisphaerae bacterium
CTCGAGGCCGCGGCCATCTTCCATGGAAGCCGGATCGGCTGCCCGATGGCCGAGCCCTTCTTCACGCGTGAACCGATCGGACTGGGTACCCTTGATTCGATCGTCAACCTCGACTGACAGGGCGACACCATGAACCGACCCGTACTGTCCATCAAGCGTCTGAATGCACTGGCCACGATCCCGGCCTACCAGTCCGCCGAAGCGGCCGGGATGGATCTTCATGCAGCCATCGAGGAGGAGATCACGCTTGAACCGGGGGCCATCACCCTTGTTCCACTCGGCTTCGCGATGGCCCTTCCCCCGGGCCATGAAGGACAGGTTCGACCACGCAGTGGTCTTGCGAGCAAGCATGGAATCACCCTCCCCAATGCTCCGGGGACCATCGATTCCGACTACCGGGGAGAAGTCAAGGTACCGCTGGTGAACCTCGGCGATTCGGCGTTCACCATCGAGCAGGGAATGCGCATCGCCCAGATGATCATCGCCCCCGTCGTGCAGGCACGGCTGGTGGAGGTCGATGAACTCGACGATTCCGAGCGCGGGGATGGTGGTTTCGGTTCGACCGGGCAGTGAGCGTCTGCTCAGAGCACGCGGGACCGGAGACGGGACAGACCGTTGCACATCGTGTTGAAGCGTGAACCGGGATCGCCGCCCTTGACCGCCGTTTCAAGGTCCGTCAGCATCTCGCGCGTCGTGTCGATGGCGTGATCGATGGCGGTACGGCCGGTGACGATCGCCACCGGGTCATCCTGTCCCGACTGTTCCTGGTGTTTCCGTACTGTTTCGCGATTCTGCATGAGACGTTCCAGCAGTTCCTCGACCTGGATCCGCAGCTCTTCCGGGTTGGGTGGGACTTCCCGCGTGGGCATGGTTCGAGGTTCGAATGATCTATACGTTGAAGGCGAACTCACTCTTTTCTCGGCGTGATGTCTCGATCGACTCCGGATTTCAGGCTGCAACTGCGCGCACCGAACCAACGTCCAATAAAACATGTGCGCATTGTTTCTGTTCAGGCGGTCTCTTCGCGCCCGAGCCTGGAGATGGCGAGCGACGCGGCAAAGCCCACGAGCAGCAGCGCGAATGATCCGGCGACCATTCCCGCCGAGGGCGCGTAGAAGGCCGAGGCCCAGTGTCCCGGATCGATGGCGTCGATCTGCGCCTGGGTCTCGATCAACTGTCCTCGAATCATGTCGCCGACCCGGGGTTCAACGGGGGCCCGGTAGGGCCACAACCCGAAGACGGCACCCAGGAGCAGGCCGATGAGCACGCCGAGCGTGGCATTGCGCGCCCGTCGAAGGAGTGACGAGACGACGTTGCTGATGACGACCACGCCGACGACCACGCCGATGCCGACGGGAAGGATGACACTCATGGCGTCACCGGCCTCTCCTCTTCGAAGGGCATCGACCGCATCGAGGATGATGACGTACTGCCCCAGGACGAGCAGCAGGTAGCTGCCGGAGACGCCCGGAAGAACCATCGCGGCCCCGGCGGCGGCGCCGGTCAGGACCAGGAGCCAGGTGCTGCTCTGCTGGAAGGCGGGTCCGTCGGTCATCCCTTCCAGGAGGGCCAGGGCGATCATGGCGACCAGGCCGGCGATCATCCCCATGGTCGTATTCGTGTTCATCGGCCGGGCCATCTTCCAGAGCAGGGGCACGCCTCCGAGGGTGAGCCCGATGAAGAGGCTGTACATCACCCAGCGATGCTCCATGACCAGGCTGCTCATGGTTCCGGCACCCAGCAGGATGGCCGCCAGTGAGCCCACGACGATGATGCCCAGCATCACCACCGGCCCGGCATTGAACCGGAAGGTGGTGCATCTGGCGACGGCGTCGATGAAGCGTCCATAGACGCCCGTGGCCACGAGCATGGTTCCCCCGGAGACGCCGGGGACCAGGTTGGCCAGTCCCATGAGAACGCCGCCGAGGAAGCCGCGGGACAGCGTGCCGGCCGGAGGTACCCGGTACTCGTCCCGTTCCGCCGGACTGTTCTGTGTCTGATTCACGTCGTTTCTCGAGCCCGACTGTACGATAGCACCGCAAGCGATTCCTGGGGCCGCATCCCGTGTCACGACTTCCCGATCCAACCAGCATTCTCGTCACCGGCGGAGCCGGGTACATCGGCTCGCATGCCGCCCTGCGACTGCTCGACTCCGGGTGTCGTGTCACCATCATCGACACGCTGGAACGTGGGCACATCGAGGCGGTCGAAGTCCTTCGCGGGGAGGGCGACGTCGAGTTCGTCCAGGCGGACTGCGGCGACCAGGCGCAGGTGCTCGAGTTGATTGATGCACGTTCGATCGACACCATCATGCACTTTGCCGCCCTCTGCAACGTGGGTGAATCGGTCGAGCAGCCGTTGAGGTACTACGCGAACAACACCGGTTCGAGCCTGCACCTGCTGATGGCCGCGGCGACCGCGGGTGTTCCGAGGTTCATCTTCTCAAGCACGTGCGCAACCTACGGTGAGCCTGGCGAGGAGCATCTTCCCATCACGGAAGACTGCCCGCAGGCGCCCATCAATCCATACGGCCACTCGAAACTCCTCGTCGAACAGGCGCTTCGGGCCGCATGCACCTCGGCGAGGACGGCCGGTCGTCCCTTCGCCTGCGCCATGCTCCGATATTTCAACGTCGCCGGTTCGGATGCCACGGGTCGTCTCGGGGAGGATCACGATCCCGAGACGCACCTGATTCCAATCTGTCTCGGGGCGGCCGCTGGTCGACGGGATGCAGTCACCATCTTCGGAACTGACTATCCGACTCCGGATGGAACCTGCATTCGCGACTACGTGCACGTGGACGATCTCGTGGAGGCGCACCTTGCCGTCATGAACGCCCTCGAGGACGGTGACGAGCGCGTCTACAACGTCGGCACGGGACATGGGACGAGTGTCCGGGAGATTCTGGATGCGGTTCGCCGCGTCACCGGGGTCGACGTCGCGGGCATCGACGGCCAGCGCAGGGAAGGCGATCCGCCGACCCTCTTCAATGATCCAACACGGATCAGGAAAGACCTCGGCTGGACCGCTCGAATCGATTCGATCGACGAGATCGTCGAGACCGCGTGGCGATGGATGCAGGAGCACCCCGAGGGGTGGGGATCCTAGGCCTGGGCGGTCCTCGGCGGTACCTGCTTGCCAATCTGCATCATGGGCACGACCATGCTGTCATGCCAGACGACACTCAACGTGGTACCAGGTTGCCGGACTCACGTCGCACGCCCCGATTCGCCGGGGTGACGACCTTCTGTCGATTTCCCGTGCTTGACGATGGATCGACCGGTTCCGTCGATCCCGGTTCGCTCGACTGGGTGATCTACGGCATTCCCTTCGATGGTGGCGTGACCTACCGGCCCGGGGCTCGTTTCGGTCCACGCGCGATCCGCGAGGCGTCCCAGTACGTCAAGCCCTATCACCTGGAACTCGGCGTCGACATCGCCGAGCAGCTGCACATGGCTGATGCAGGGGATGCCCCGATCCGCCCCTATTCAACGCGGGAGACGCTTGAGGAGGCGGCGGCCTTCGCCGGCGGACTCGGGAACCCCGCCAGGACGAAGCTCCTGGCGGTCGGCGGCGATCATTCCATCGCCTACGCCAACATCCGAGCGACGTGGGAGCGACGGGGACGTCCCGATGGAGGTCTTCCACTGCTTCACTTCGATGCGCACCTCGATACGGTCGACACCGTCTGGGACGAGAAGTGGACCCACGCATCGCCCTTCATCCGGGCGATCGAGGATGGCCTGATCAACCCCGCTCGAATGCTGAGCGTCGGTATTCGTGGGCCATTGAATACGCCGACCGACCTGGAGTACGGAACGAAGCACGGGGTCCGGATCATCACTGCGCAGGAATGGTTCTCCGGTGATGGAGCGGAACGCATGGATGCATTTCTTTCCGAGCTTGGGCAGGATGAGGTCTACCTCACCTTCGACATCGACTGCGTCGACCCGACCTTTGCGCCTGGAACCGGTACGCCCTGCCCGGGTGGTTTCAGCAGCCGGGACGCGCTGGACCTCGTTCGACGATGCGCCGGGATCAACCTGGCCGGAGCGGACCTGGTCGAAGTTCTCCCCGACCGTGATCCAACCGGCTGCACCTCGCTTCTGGCGGCGCACCTGCTGGCGGAAATACTCGCTCTGGATGCCCTTGCAGTCTCGAAGGGCTGATGCCTGGACACAGCCGGCAGTGATGGGTGAATGCGGCCTCCTGCAATGTTCAAGCGTGATTTGAAGGCCTGAAGATGCCGATCTGCAGGTGGTTTCGGGGGCAAATGCGTCTATATTGAACTGCCTCAAGCAAGGAGCTTTCAGTTGCCCAAGATCGTTCATCGCGTTTGGTTGCCTCTCCTGTTCGTATCCCTCTTCGCCATCGCCGGATGCCAATCCGGCCAGCAGGGTGTTGATGGACGCCTGCTCCAGCCGGAGGTTCGGCCACCGGAGTGGCCCGTCGGCTGGACACCGACGACCGGTCGCGAGCGACCGGATGATGTTCCGACGATCAGCCTGCCTCCCAACGGGATGGCTCGAACCACGGTCACGCCGACGATCATCGACACGCGAACGTTCCCCGTGGCGATTCAGCCCAACGATCCCTGGGAAGGTGGAACGGCACGTCCGGGCACCTTGCTGCCACCGCATAAGCGTGACAAGACGATGACCGACGGTCCGCAACGGGACCTGCCTCTGGGCGGACTGCTCGCCGAATCACGGATCGACCCCGCGCCGATCTTTCCCGGCATCTCGCAGACGCCCTGGACTCCGCCTGATCCGACGTTGGCAGTCGGGCCTGATCGCATCGTCTCGACGGTGAACATGGCCATCGCCTTCTACGACAAGGAAGGAAACGAGCAGTTCTTCGCCAACCTCGACAGCACGGGCAATCCCGGCTTCTTCGAGGAACTGGGTTCCGGCACGTTCACCTTCGATCCCAAGTGCTTCTATGACCACTACTCCGAGCGTTTCTTCGTGCTCGCACTGGAGTACTACGGTGGAAGCGATGAATCATGGATCACGGTCGCCGTGTCCGACGACAGCGATCCAAACGGTGTCTGGTACAAGTACCGCACGTGGTCCGTGTTCGACATCAATGGTTCGGACTACTGGGTCGACTACCCGGGACTGGGCTTCAACGAGGACACGTTCTACACGACGGGCAATCTCTTCCTCCTCTCCGGGGGTGGCCCGGGGTTCCGTGGGGCGATCTATCGCCTCTATCCCAAGGCGCCGATGCTCGTCGGCGACCCCGTCACGTGGACGGATCTGAATGACACGGGCTCCGCATCCGTGCAATGCGCCCAGGTCTATGAACCGGATGGCGATACCCCCCCGTTCTTCATCTCGAATGATTCCAACTCGTCCCTGAAGATCCAGTCGATCCGCACGGTCGGGGGACAGCCGGAACTTCGCACGACCTCGGTCGCGATTCCCTCGCATGACGGGAGTCCGCCGAATGGGTCAAATCCAGGTGGAAGCATTGATTCCCTCGATGGCCGGATCATGAATGTTCATTGGCGAGCAGGCCAGTTGTACACCTGCCATGCCGTGGAGGATGGCAACCAGTCCCAGTCGCGGTGGTATCACTTCGATACGGGTGACTGGCCGGGCAACAACGGCAACCCGCCTTCGCCGGTGCTTGTCCAGAGTGGTGCCATCGAGTTCCCTGGAAGCCAGCACTCCTTCTTCCCGGCCATCGCGTCCAACAAGCATGACGATGTGGGCCTGGTGATCGGACATTGCCAGAGCAACATCCTGCCCAACGTTCGTGTCACCGGCCGCACGGCTTCCGATCCGGCCGGCACCATGGGAACCCCGGAAGTCGTCGTTGAAAGCGAGACGGGCGCCGATGGACGCTGGGGTGACTACTTCGACCTGACCGTCGACCCGGTTGACGACACCACATTCTGGTACATCGGTGAATGGGCGACGAGCAGCGGTTGGCAGACCTGGATCGGTAGTTTCATCATCACAGAGCCTGGATGTGATGGCGACACGAATGGCGACGACATCGTCAATGTCAATGATCTTCTGGCGGTGATCGCCGTCTGGGGTACCAACTGCAACATCGGCAACGGCTGCGACGAGGACATCGACGACAGCGGACTGGTCGATGTCGGCGACCTGCTGCTGGTGATCGCCAACTGGGGCAACGACTGCGGCGAGTAGGAAGACCCTGTCAGCCGCCGATGGCGGACATCGTCCGCTCGGGTTGAACGAAGTCGGTCTGATCGATGCCGTGACCGGCCTGCTTGGTCCAGGCCATGTCGACGATGGCTCTGGCGACGGCCTCGTTCGATGATCCGCTTCGAAGCATGGAACGGATGTCCCACTCCTCGTGGCTGAAGAGGCAGGGCCTGATGCGTCCCTCGGCGGTGATGCGCAGCCTGTTGCACGCCCCGCAGAAGGGCCTGCTGACGGGAGCGATCATGCCGATGCGCCCGGGGGCATCATCCGCGAAGGTCCAGTTCATCGAGGTCGAGTGGGGGTTGGCATTCTCATGGGACTTGAGCTCGTACTGGTCCTGTATGTTCCGGAGCATCTCGTCGGCATCGACGACATGGTCCCGGTTCCATGCCCGGCTGGAGTCAAGCGGCATGAACTCGATGAAGCGGACATCGAGATCTTCATCGCGGGCGAGCCCGGCGAAGTCGACGACCTCGTCATCATTGATGCCGCGGATGATGACGGCATTGACCTTCGGTCTCGGGAACCCGGCCTCGCGAGCCAGCCGGGTGGCGCCAAGCACGTCCTGAACGCTCGTCTTCGACCGGGTGATGGTGCGCATGCGTTCTTCTCGAAGCGTGTCGAGGCTGAAGGTGATACGGCGCAGGCCGTCACTGTGCCAGGCTTCCAGCCTTTGAAGATCGAGGTTCGATCCATTGGTCGTCATGGCGATGTCATCGAGGTCGAGTTTTCCGATCCGCTCGATGAGGGTGTCCAGTTCCGGGTAGAGCGTCGGTTCGCCCCCGGTGATGCGGAGGGTGCGTATTCCAAGTTCAAGCAGGATCGACACGAGACGGGTGTACTCGTCGAGGGTGAGCAGTTCCATCTTCGGGAGGAAGCGGTCGCCGGGTTCCATGCAGTAGATGCAGCGGAAGTTGCATCGATCGGTGATGCTCAGGCGCACGTCCTGGATGCAGCGGCCATGGCTGTCAAGAAGCCGGCCCGGGGATCGGGCCCGGTCCGGTGCAGGCGGAGGGGGCTGCTGGCCGGGCGTGAGGATGGGCAGGGTGGTCGCCATGTCGGTGGCATCATACGGCGAGGAGTATGCTGTTTCCCATGCGTTCGTTCCTGCTGATCCCACTCCTGTTCCTGCTGGCCGGTTGCGTCTCGGCTCACCCGAGGTCCTACGTGGCCGGCAAGGTGTCCTCTCCACCGCTGATCGACGGTCGGCTGGATGACGAGGCCTGGTCGAAGGCTCCCTGGACGGAGGAATTCATCGACATCGAGGGCGAGGCGAAACCGCGGCCGCGTTTCAGGACACGTGCGAAGATGACCTGGGATGACGAGCACTTCTACGTGGCGGCCTGGATGGCCGAGCCGCACGTGTGGGGTTCATTGACCGCTCGTGATTCGATCATCTACAACGACAACGACTTCGAGGTGTTCATCGATCCCGATGGCGATTCACACGACTACTACGAGTTGGAGGTCAATGCGCTCAATACGCAGTTCGACCTGATGTTGACACGGCCCTATCGCTGTGGCGGGACCTACGACATCGGCTGGGACATCGAGGGCCTGCAGACGGCCGTCGCGGTCGAGGGAACGCTCAATGATCCCTCGGACAGGGATGAGGCCTGGACGATGGAGATTGCCATTCCGTGGGCCTCACTTGCCTCGCATGCCAACAGGCCTGTTCCCCCGGAGGATGGAGATCATTGGTGGGTGAACTTCTCGCGTGTCCAGTGGCGACATGAACTGGAAGAGGGCAGGTACCGGCGTATTCCGGATACGCGCGAAGACAACTGGGTCTGGTCGAAGCAGGATGCCATCGACATGCACCGTCCGCAGTACTGGGGTCGCGTGCAGTTCAGTACGGCCGCTCCGGGCACGGTGCAGTACGTGCCCGGTGATGACGAGCATGCCCGGACCCGGTTGCGGAGGATTCACGCCGCGGCCGAGGCGTGGCGGGGCGAGCATGGGCAGTGGCCAACGTCGATGGAGGACCTGGAAGGACTCTGGGAACCGGTCGATGACCCCTCCCTCTCGCCGCCGATCCTGGAGGCTGGCGATGATGGCCTGGTGGTCCGTTTCGAGCAGGATGTCGATGGAGGGGTGCGATCCTGGCAACTGGGGCCACTCTGCCTTCTCCAGGCTCGCTGAGGGCCTCAATTGAACGCCCCCAGCCCGTGGGGAGGGCTGGGGACGGGAAGAGAGAGGTGCAGGCTTGCTCGCTTCGTGGCGAACCCAGGGACGCCGGTTCATGGACCCCCGAAAGAGGAGATCGTGGCTCCTGCACCACGACCACCTATGCCCTTGAAGTCCATTTGTGTGCCCATCTTTCGATAACCACCTGATTTCAGGCCACTTAGCCTCGTTCCAGCCCAGATCGAGGTGGAGATCGCGTATTTTAGACGCACGTTCGCGTAAGAAGCCAGCATGATCGCGTAAGAAGCGTGTAGTTTGGTTAAATCAGGTGTGGAATCGGCCTGTGGATCCAGTAATCAAACCATGGAGATCGCGTATTTTAGCGACACGTTCGCGTAAGAAGCCGGCAAGATCGAGCAGGAAAACGGCAAATATGTCGAAATTGACCTAAAAAAGCCACTTGTTCGAGGTAGTCAGGGAGTTTTGGGGCTCAATACCTCAGGCAGCCTGGTTGTTCACGACAAACAGGTACTCGGTATTCCGTACATGGCTGACGGTGCCCACCTTCCGGCCCTGTGGGCTGTGTATGCCGATCTGGGCCCCCACGTATCGCTTGTAATCGTGTTCCAGGACGGTGATATCGCCTCGATCGGCCAGCATGGCTTCCAGTTCAGCTCGCTGGAGGTAGCCCTCGTTGTTGAAGGACATGATGACGACCTTCGCCTCGAGGTTGTTGATCACCTGCTCGAGGGCGTCGGCGATCTCACGTTTCCTGTTGAAGGGGCTTTTTCGAGTCTTGCAATCGGTCCGCTTGCAGGCCACGCCGTAGACCTCGGGCTTGTCCCAACGGACGAGGCTTTCCCAGACGTGGTAGTTGCCCAGGTAGGAATGCTGGTTGTAGGGAGGATCGAGGTAGGCCACGTCCACCTTGAAACGAGCTGCGTCGGCGGCATCGAGGCAGTGTGCCTCGCCCTTGCCGGGATCTGCCTGTGGCAGCATGTTTGGAACACGCAGTTCCATGTCCTTCATGGCCCGCTTGGCCCATTGTTTCAGGTAGGCCATCTGGACGCCGGTGGTGGAATCCACCCGGTCGGCGGCTTCCATCAGGGAAACCAGCATCACGGCCTTCAGTTCATGGGGGAGGTCGAGGGATTCGAGGTGTTCCCGGATCGAGTCGATGCGTGCGCCGTTTCGCGGGTGGATGAAGCGGCTCTGTTGGCAGAAGGTCTTGGTGAACCACCCTGCACGGCCGACGATGGCATTGCATTCATCAACGAGATCCTGCACATCCCCGAGCAGATCGTCCCGATCGGCCTGGACGTAGCAGGTTGCCAGCGTATGGGCGTAGGCATTGTGATCATTGGCGATGACGCGGTACCCGGCGTCCTTCAGTGCATGGCCGACACGGGATGTACCGGAGAAGAGGTCAAGCACACTGCTGCAATTGGGCACGGCATCGACCTGTTCAAGGATCGATGGCAGCAGCGTTCGCTTTGAGCCGAGGTATTTGATCATGTTCCCGGAATGCTCTCTTGACGCTCATCGGCTTTTGGGCAATTGCGCCGGGAATGAACCTGTCGAGCAGTAGTGTGCGTCCATGCGTTTGACATGGTGCATCATGGTGATGGCGGGACTTCTTGGAACGGACGCGCAGGTGTTGCGCGTTCCAGGCGATCATGCGACGATTCAGTCGGCCATCGAAGCGGCTGATGATGGAGACACCATCCTCGTCGCTCCCGGTCGACATGCAGGCGGCATCGATTTCCTCGGCAAGGCCGTTGAACTGGTCAGTGAAGGCGGCCCGGATGTAACCACGATTCACGGTGGCTGTGGCGGCACCGTGATCTGCATCGTCCAGGGAGAGGGGGCGGGGGCGCTCATCGAGGGGTTCACCATCTCGGGCGGCACGGGTGATCCGGGTCCGGGAGGCAATCGCATCGGTGGGGCGTTTCGTATCGAGGAGTCTTCACCGACGATTCGCCGCTGCATTCTGGTGAACAACACGGCGGACCTGGGCGCGGCGGCCTGGGTGCTGAAGGCGGCACCGACCTTCGAGGGGTGCTGGTTCGATCGAAACGTGTCGACCTTGGGGGCCGAGATCGACTGCACGGGATCCGAGCCTCGCATCATTCGTTGCGGGTTTCATGATGATGGCATTGCATGGCGGGACACCGGTGCCATCAGTATTCGCGACGACTGCGGTGATGCGGGTGCCTGTTGCATTGCAGGAGCGTGTGTCATGACGACCATCGACGCCTGCGAGGATGCACGCGGGCAGTGGTGGGGGGATGGCGTGGACTGTGCGGGCAGTCCCTGCCCCCCGCCCTGTCCGGCGGATGTCAGTGGCGACGGTGTCGTGAACATGACCGACCTGCTGCGAGTGCTCGATGCATGGGGCTGGTGTGGGAATCGTGGGGTAGGGGTGTCGCCCTAGCCAAGAAGGTGCGCTTCATCCATACCGGCCCAGGAGCGTCTCGAAGCAGGGACCGATGCGGCGGCGCATGGACGCCTGCAGCCGGTGGCGTTCTTCCAAGGTCAGCGTGCCTGTCTCGCTGCTTCGCCCGATGCCCTCCTCCTGGTACCAGTCCAGTGACCGATTGCGATGCTCGGCCTCATCGAAGTCGGCCGGCAAGGTGATACCAAGGAAGGACAGCAACTCCTTCATGGCATCCATGCCCTGCACCAGGTCTTCGTAGTAGACCACGTGCTTGCGACCGGGAAAGGCGTCATACGCGAGAACATTCGCCGCGTACCGCGAGGGTCGCCAGTTGCGCCGAACGGCGTTCTCGTGGTAGTCGCGCAGCAGCAGCACCATGGTCGAAAAGATGGGCCGCATCGGCCGCCCAAGCATCGTGCGCATCCACCGGAGCGGCCCAGACAAGGCCATCTCCTCGTAGAAGATGCAGTCACCGGTCTCGGGACCAAGCGCGTGTCGAACATCATGCGTGCGATAGATGACCGGATCGCCGCCCTCCACGAGCTGCCTGCGACCCGGCGTGGGACGGCCCGTCGCATGCTCGATGCAGTAGCGAACCCAGTTGAGACCGCTTCGTGGATGCGAGACGATGATGGGCTTCGCGGGGTCCAGGTCCATCCTGTCAATCGATCTTGACAAGAATGTCCTCGCCATCGACCTTCACCTCGTAGACGCGCAGCGGTTCATCCGCAGGCGGCGCCGTGGCATGGCCGGTCTTCGTGCAGAAGGTCGCGAAATGCAGCGGGCAGACCAGTTCGCCGTCCTCGAGGTCGCCGTCGCACAGGTCGGCATCCGCGTGCGTGCACGTGCCGTCAACGGCGCGGATGTCACCCTCGTGATTGCAGATGGCAATTCGATGACCATCCACGTCGACACCGATCACCGTGCCGGAGACCACGTCGGAAAGCACTGCAACTCGCTTGAACTCACCCATCACGTCATCAGCCACGCCTGTCGCGCGGCTGCTCCTTGCGATTGATACTCAGGCCCATGGGTTTCTTCGACAACTTCGCCGGGTCGAACTTGCCCGTGAAGTCCAGTTCCAGTTTCGCCGCCTCCGTCATCATCTGCGGATCCCAGGTCGGTTCCCATGTCAGCTCGACGGCGACCCCGTCGATGCCCTCCACGGCAGCGACCGCCTGCTCGACCTGGCCCGGGATGACCTCGGCCATCGGGCAGTTGGGGGTCGTGAGGGTCATCGTGATGTGGACGCCGGACTGCTCGTCGATGCGCGCCTCGTAGACGAGGCCCAGGTCGAAGATGTTCACCGGGATCTCCGGATCATGTACGCTCCGCAGCGCCTTGCCGACGGCTTCCGCCAGGGGGTGGTCTTCGGGAACGACGATGCTCATCCGAACACCTCGATGATGCGCTCAAGGGCATCGGCGAAGGCATCGATTTCCTCGACCGTGTTGTACGCGCCCATCGAGGCTCGTACCGTCGAGTTGACGTCGTATCGAGCCATCAAGGGCCATGCGCAGTGATGACCTGTGCGAACCGCGACGGCATGCTGGTCGAGGAAGGTGCCCACGTCATGTGGATGCATGCCGTCGATCACGAAGGATACGACGGCCGCCTTCCGTGGAGCCGTACCGATCAACTGCACCCGTTCGATGGCGTCCAGTCGCTTGACGCACTGCTCGAGCAGTTCATGTTCGTGCGAGGCGATCACGTCGGGCCCCAGTTCAGCGATCCAGCCGGCCGCTGCGCCCAGGCCGATGGCCCCGGCGATGTTGGGTGTCCCCGCCTCGAACTTCATCGGCACGTCGTTCCAGGTCGACTCCTCGAAGCTGACCGTCTTGATCATGTCGCCACCACCCTGCCATGGGGGCATGGCTTCCAGCAGATCGTGCCGTGCCCAGAGCCCGCCGATGCCCGTGGGTCCGTACATCTTGTGTCCGGAGAAGGCCAGGGCATCACAGCCGACGGCCTGCACGTCCACGTTCGCATGGGGCATGGCCTGGGCGGCATCGACCAGAGTCGTGATGCCACGTTCCCTCGCCGCTTCGCAGATCTCCCGCACGGGGTTGATGGTGCCCAGCACGTTGGAGATCCAGGCCAGGGACACCAGTTTCGTCCGATCGGTGATGAACTCGAGGACGGCATCGACCGACAACACGCCCTCGTCGGTGATGGGGGCCACGTCGATCTCGATGCCCACCTGCTCCCGCAGCAGCTGCCATGGAACGATGTTCGCATGGTGCTCCATCTCGCTGAGCAGGACATGGTCGCCATCCTGCAGGTTCGTGCGACCCCAGGACCAGGCGAAGAGATTGATCGCCTCGGTCGTTCCACGTGTCCAGACCAGTTCCTCTCGCCGAGGTGCATTGATGAAGGATGCCAGCGCCGTGCGCGCACCCTCGTAGGCCTCGGTCGCCTCGGTGCTCAGTTCATGCACGGCCCGGTGCACATTGGCGGTGCAGTGCATGTCGTAGCCGGCCACGGCATCGAGCACCGCCTGCGGCTTGGGCGTCGTCGCGGCGGAATCAAGGTAGACCAGCGGCTTGCCGTGGACCTCTCGCTGCAGCAACGGGAACTCCGAGCGGACCGAGTCCACGTTGAAGGCCCGTGTTGGTGTCGTCGGGGTCGTACCCATGGGTTCATCCTAGCCGCGGGGGCCCGGTTCAGCGGAACATGCCGCCGTCAGGCAGGCGATCGAGCAGGATCGTCTCCAGCCGTGACCGCAGGGCCTCGAAGGCGATGTCCTCTATGACCTCGTTGGCGAAGGCGAAGATCAGCAGGCTGTTGGCCGCTTCACGCCCGATGCCGCGTGCCTCGAGGTAGAACCTGGCGTCCTCGTCGAGCCGACCGATGGTGGCGCCGTGCGTGCACTTCACGTCGTCGGCGAAGATCTCAAGCTGCGGCCGGGTGTAGACCCTGGCCTTCTCGTTGAGAAGGAGGTTCCGGTTGGTCTGGACGGCGTCGGTCTTCTGGGCATCCTGCTCGACGTAGATGCGACCGGTGAAGGTGGCCGTCGAGGCGTCATCGAGGATGTACTTGAAGTACTCCCGACTGTTGCAGTCGGGCTTCATGTGGTTTACGCGCAGAAAGTTGTCGATGTGCCGATCGGCGGTTCCCCAGGCAAGGCCCCGGAAGTTGGCCATCGCATCGGTGCCTTCCATGGTCCCGGTCATGGCATTCCGAATCACCTTGCCGTCGAGGGCCAGGCAGCAGGAGTTGACCTGGCCGTCATTGCCCTGCGTCACGCCCAGGGTGCCAAGATGCCAGGTCTCCTGGCCTTCGCGGACCTCGCGGTAGTGATCCACGTGGGCGCCGTGCCCGGCGATGATCTCCGTGACGGGATTCACGAGACAGGTGTCATCTCCTGTGCCGAAGCACGACTCGATGCACGTCGCGCGGGAACCATCCTCGACGACGATCAACGTGCGCGGATGGGTGACCACGGCTGCAGCGGGATCGGTCACCGTCACATGCAGGACATGCACCGGCTGCTCCAGCTGGGTATTCGCCGGTACGTGGATGTACAGGCCGTCCTCGATGAAGGCCATGTTCAACGCATCAAGGGCATCGGCCTTCCAGTCGAAGGTCGATCCGAGGTGAGACATGACCGCATCGGCATTTCCCTTCAGGGCATCGGCGAGATGGCCGACCGTGACGCCTGCGGGAAGCGACCCGATGTCGGAGAGGCCGTCATCGAAACGACCATTGACGAATACGATGCGATGTACCTGCGCATCCTCGATGAGGTATGGCTCGATGACCGAGGCGTCCACCGTGGCCTCGGGCGCGAGGGCCAGGTCGGAGGCGGTCAGCGGCCTCAGGTTCGTGTAGCGCCAGGCCTCGCTTCGCGTGGTCGGCCAGCCCAGTTCATGGAATCGATCCAGGGCCTCGCGGCGCAGATCGGCCAGCGGGCTGGATGCATCCAGCGCGTCGAAGTCATCCTGGAAGGGCCTGGCATCACTCATGGTCGTACTGCTCACGCGTCGGCTCCGCAGGGGTGTTCGACGCCGGCGTAGCCCTGTTCCTCGAGTTTCATCCCCAGGTCCCGGTCGCCGCTCTCGACGATCTGCCCGTCCATCAGCACGTGGACCCTGTCGGGGACGATGTAGTTGAGCAGGCGCTGGTAATGCGTGATCACCAGGAAGGAACGTTTCTCGTTGCGGAGTGCATTGACCCCGTCCGAGACGATCTTCAGGGCGTCGATGTCCAGTCCCGAGTCGGTTTCATCCAGGACGCACATGCTCGGGTCGAGCATGGCCATCTGGAAGATCTCGGCCCGCTTCTTCTCGCCACCGGAGAAACCCTCGTTCACGGAGCGGTCCAGCAGGCTGGTATCCAGGTCGAGGACCTCGGCTTTTTCCTTGACCTCCTTCAGGAACTCGTAGGCATCCAGTTCATCGAGGCCGCGGTGTTCACGCACTGCATTGACGGCGGCTCGAAGGAAGTACTTGGTGCTGACCCCGGGGATTTCGACGGGATACTGGAAGGCCATGAACAGGCCCTCGCGTGCACGGACATCCGGGTCCATGTCCAGCAGGTCCACGCCGTTGAAGGTGACCGAGCCGTCGGTGACCTCGTAGGATTCCTCGCCCGCGAGGACGCGTGCGAGCGTTGACTTGCCCGACCCGTTGGGCCCCATGATGGAATGGACTTCGCCCGCAGGGATCTCGAGATTGATTCCCTTGAGAATCGGGGTGTCTTCGACCGAGGCGTGGAGGTTCTTGATGCTGAGCATGATGCTTCCTGTTGCAGGGGCCGGCTGATTCAGCCGACGCTGTCCTCGAGGCTGACCTCGAGGAGTTTCCTCGCCTCGACGGCGAATTCCATGGGCAGTTCCGCGAGGACTTCGCGGCAGAACCCGTTGACGATCATCGATACGGCGTCTTCCGAGGAGATGCCGCGCTGGTTGAGGTAGAAGATCTGGTCCTCCCCGATCTTCGAGGTCGAGGCCTCGTGCTCGACGACGGCGCTGTCGTTCTCGGCCTCGATGTAGGGGAAGGTATGCGCCCCGCAGCGATCACCCATGAGCATCGAATCGCACTGGGTGTAGTTGCGGGCGTTGACGGCCTTCGGGCGGATCTTCACCAGGCCGCGATAGGTGTTCTGACCATTGCCGGCGGAGATGCCCTTCGAGACGATGTTGCTCCTGGTGTTGCGACCGAGGTGCACCATCTTCGTCCCGGTATCCGCCTGCTGCTTCATGTTCGTCAGGGCTACCGAGTAGAACTCGCCGATCGACTCGTCACCCTTGAGGATGCAGGATGGATACTTCCAGGTGATCGCCGACCCGGTCTCGACCTGCGTCCAGGAGATGTGGCTCCGGTCGCCTTCGCAGAGGCCCCGCTTGGTGACGAAGTTGTAGATGCCGCCGACTCCGTTCTCATCACCTGGGTACCAGTTCTGGATCGTGGAGTACTTGATGGAGGCGTCATCGAGGGCGATCAGTTCGACGACCGCCGCGTGCAGTTGGTTCTCATCTCGCATCGGCGCGGTGCAACCCTCGAGGTAGCTTACGGACGCGCCTTCCTCGGCGACGATCAGGGTGCGTTCGAACTGGCCCGTCGACATGGCGTTGATGCGGAAGTAGGTGCTCAGTTCCATGGGGCAGGTGACGCCCTTGGGAACGAAGACGAAGGAGCCGTCCGTGAAGACGGCCGAGTTCAATGCAGCGAAGAAGTTGTCATTCGCCGGAACGACACGGCCCAGGTACTGCTGCACGAGTTCGGGATGCTCGTGGACGGCCTCGGAGAAGGGGCAGAAGATGACGCCCGCTTCCTTGAGCTTGTCCTTGTAGGTCGTTGCGACCGAGACGCTGTCGAAGACGGCGTCGACGGCGACGCCGGCGAGGGCGGCACGTTCCTCGAGCGGGATGCCGAGTTTCTCGTAGGTCTCCAGCAACTTGGGGTCGACTTCATCGAGACTCTTGGGTCGATCCTCGTCGGACTTCGGTGCCGAGTAGTACGAGATCGCCTGGTAGTCGACCGGTCGCCAGTCATGATCCGGAAAGTGCGCCCACTCCGGCTCGTCCATGGTCAACCAGTGGCGGTAGGCTTCAAGCCTCCATTCCAGCAGCCATTCCGGTTCGCGCTTCCTCGCGGAGATGCCCCGGATGACATCCTCGTCAAGACCGGGTGGCAGGGTCTCCGACTCGATATCGGTGACGAATCCCCACTTGTAGTCGGTCTGTTCCGCCCATGTATCGAGAGCGACATTTGGATCTTCCGGCATCAAGGGCTGTCCTGGCAGGGGCTGTAGGGGAGGCAATTTCCAAGCACACGCTGGAACAGGCATTCTAGGTGGCATTCTGGAATCATTCCAGAATGGAAAGACTATCTCTATGCCCCCGGAGGGTCTAGAATACGCCGATGCAGGGGGATGCCCCTGGGAAGAGGATTCAAGGAGTTGCTTCCATGCCCGTGACCGTGACGGAAACCGCTGCGAGGGAAATCGCCTCCATCATCAAGCAGCAGGAACTGGACCCGGATGCCATCAGCCTTCGTGTTGGTGTCAAGGGCGGTGGTTGCTCCGGCTTCTCATACCTCCTTGACCTCACGGAGCACACCAAGGACTCTGATGAGACCTGGAACTACGAGTACTCCATGAATGGTGAAGAAGAGGACCAGGACCAGGTGAAGGTCTTCGACCTGAAGATCATCTGCGACCCCAAGAGCTACCTGTACCTCAATGGGACAGAAATCGACTTCAAGGACGAGGTCATGGGCAGGGGATTCGTCTTCAACAACCCCAACGCGACCAATACCTGCGGCTGCGGAAGTAGTTTCAGCGCCTGATCGCCCCTGTTGATCTGAAAAACCAGAAAGGGCCCCCGTGAGGGGGCCCTTTTCATGCTCAAGCAGTATCCATCCTTGGATCAGCCCCCGGGCCCGAAGGCCCCCCAGGGCTGGCAACACCCCTTTTTCGTGGTTCAGACGAGGATCGCGGCGATGAGGCCGGTCCAGGTGCAGGCGATGGCGATGTCGACGAGGCTGATCTTGGGGGTGCGGTTCTTGGCGTTGACTGCTTCGCGATAGGTGCCGGGGTTGGCTTCGAGGGCGAGTCCGTTGGTTGTTGCGAGCTTGAGCATTGTTCTGTCCTTTGGTGAGGGGTGTTGTTGTCTTCACCCCCCTCTATTCCCCTCGAAACGGGGTATGTGGTCCTTTCTGAAGAATTTGGTTCCCAATGAGAAATGGGGCCCCTGAGGGCCCCATTTCATGCTCAAGCAGTATCCATCCTTGGATCAGCCCCCGGGCCCGAAGGCCCCCCAGGGCTGGCAACACCCCTTTTTCGTGGTTCAGAC